>JAYUTS010000099.1:0-8623 GCA_043754995.1 Chitinophagaceae bacterium | reverse complement strand
TGGTACCAGGTATGCAACCATTCATGAAACACAGTACCAAGTCCGGGACCATTCAATAAAGTTGCCATGGGATATTCCATGCCTCCATCGCCACCCTGTATGAATGAATATTGTTTGTAAGGATACTCACCAACGTTTTGTTTGATGAAAGGATAAACTAACTCAGCAGCATCCGCTACATTTTTCCATTCTTCCTCATTCTTCTGATTACCCGCAGTAGCATTATACAATACATGAATGGTTGGGCCATTTTTTACCTGCTTTACAATATGTTTAAAATCTGTATCGGCCGCCCAAACAAAATCATGCACATTTGGAGCTGTAAATTTCCATGTAAGTTTATCACCTGCCGGACGGACAACTTTTACACCTGCTGCTTCATAACCATATCCTATTTGATTGGCATTGGTTAAATAACCCGTTCCTCCAATGATATACTTTTTATCAATGGTAATGTTCACTTCAAAATCGCCCCACACACCATAAAATTCACGTGCCACATAAGGATTCGGATTCCATCCATCATTATCATACTCACATAATTTAGGATACCATTGCGACATTGAAAATTTTGTTCCATTCGCTGCATCTCTTCCGCTACGCCGTACCTGCACAGGAACCTGCGCATCATACTCCATTTCCAATACTACTTTTTGTTTGGGCAGAATTGGTTTGCTGAGTTTAACTTCAAGAATAGTTTCATGCTCTTTTAATTGCTGAATAGCTCCATTCATCTTCAGCCATTTAATTTTCTGATAGCCGATTTCGTTTGGTTTCAAATTGAGGATACGATCTTTCACACGGGCATCCCAATCAGCCTTACCTGCAGCATTTAATTTCTGTCCTAATTCACGGCTTCTTGTATCCATCATACTGTTAGGCTGAAATGCGTTCCAGTATAAATGGTAAAATAATTTATCTAAAGTATCAGGTGAGTTATTTGTGTATTCCAATTTTTGTTTTCCATTGTATTGATTGGTATTTACATCCATATCAATATCCATCACATACTTTACACGTTGCTGCCAGCGATTGGGCTGGGCGAATACAGAGAGGCAGCAGATCATAAATACTAATACAAATACAGATTTTCTATACATGCTCATTTAATTGAGCTGTAAATATCTTTAAAAAAGCAGTTCAGCAAAAGTTAATTGATAAACGGAATTAAAATGATTTTTCTTCTTTCATAAATTCTTTGCGGATACCATCGAGCAAATGTGCCCTGGTTAAATGCTGATTCTTATTGGCAAATGCAGCAAGAGCGGCAAACTGTACCGCATTTAAGATAGATGCGCCGCTCATTTCATATTGCTTTGCAAGCTCGTGTAAATTAACTGTTGTATCGGGTTGTAAAGAAGCAGGCATTGCTTTTTGCCAAAGTTGTAAACGCTCTGCTGCATTGGGCATGGGGAAATGAATGACTGCATGAAAACGCCTGATAAATGCTTCATCCAGGTTTGTTTTAAAGTTGGATGCGAGGATGAGCAAACCGGGATAATCCTCCACCCTTTGCAATAAGTAACTTACTTCCTGGTTGGCATATTTGTCGTGCGATGATTGTACATTGGTACGTTTGCCAAACAATGCATCTGCTTCATCGAAAAACAAGATCCAGTTCTTTGATTCTGCACGGCGGAAAACAGACTCCAGGTTCTTTTCTGTTTCACCAATATATTTTGAAACGATCTGGCTCAGATCAATGCGATAAACATCTTTCTTAAATTCTTTTCCTAACAAAGCAGCGGTTAATGTTTTTCCTGTACCGGATGGACCATAAAATAAAACACGATAACCCGGTTTTACTTTTCGCTTCAGGTTTTCATCTTCAAATAAAAAATGATGATGCTGGAGCCAGGTGCTGATATCTTTTACCTGCTGTGCCGTTTGGCCATTCAGCACTGCATCATCCCAATTCATTTCTGTTGTAACACGTTTTGCAGGAAAGTCTAAACCAAAGCGTGGAGTAGTTTCTTTGTTCAATAAAATTTTATCAACTAAATCCTGTGCAAGAATAATGCGGCCACTCATAATGGGTTCACCTTCTTTCACCGGTTCAAGCCACAAGATATTCTGTGCAAAGAAAAAATGATCTTCCGCAAAATAGCGATGTACATGTAAACGCTCTTCAATACTTGTTCCGGCTAATACAAACTGTACTGTTTCACCTGTTGGCAACATGCTGCGGTGATTGGTTCCTTTTACACCACCAAACTCCGGGAAATCGCCACCGGTTGGCAAATGTTCATGAATAAGAGTTTCAAAAAAATTAGGACTGATATGTGGCACCAGTCCCAACATTAAAATAATCCATTCATCCGGGTGTTGAAGTTGCGGCACTTGTTTTAAAATATCTGCTTTCATTAAGTTGCCGTTAAAATGCTCGCCCAGCCATTGATGAAAATGAACAGACTGCTCATCGAAATGTGTTTGCATGCGATGGGCAATAATTTTCTTCAGATCAGATAAAGCTGATTCAAGTGCAAAAGTGGGGGCAATATTTTTGTGTAAGCTGTAGAGCATAAACTGATAATAAGATACAATTATTTTTTGGGTTTGTCTTTACAACACAGATCTACAGGAACAGAAAACGGGTCTAACGCTGCACTCTTTGCATCTGCTGCAGTTTTTCTTCGTTCATATTCTGTATCTGCCAATCCTTCCTGGTAAGAAACATACCCATCGCTGCAGCCTTGATAATTGATAGCTAATGAAGCTGTACCATTAAATGTTTCAAAAGCTTTCACATGTTGCTGTTCATGTGCACTCAATGTTGTATTGATTGCTGTTCTTACCCGATCCTGTTGGCACGGTGTAAGATTTGCCGGAACTGCAGGTAAATTCACTTTTGTTGCAACACTATATGGAACTTTTAAGCTACCCGTAATAGAAACACAGGAATCATCTTCGCATCCATCACAGTTTTTACTTTTTTTAGTTACTTCATTCTTTGCAGTGCCTGCTCCTTTTTTATAGGTAGCAAGTGTTTCTGCTTCCAGGTCAACAGAACCTGCTGTGCATTCCTGCTCTGCTTCTTCCTCCCCTTTCCTGGAAATTGATTCATCTCCATTCTGCTGTATAACATGCGCCAATTCATGTGCCATCAACTTTTTTCCATCACCTGATTCTGTATTATACTGCCCATTGTTAAACACTACATGATTCCCAATGGTATAAGCCTTTGCATTGACTTCTTTTGCTGATGTTACTGCTTCTTTATCTGTATGCACTTTCACATGGCTGAAATCGTAACCCATCCGTGAAGAAAAGAATTGATTTGCCTGTGCAGGAAGCGGACTGCCTTTGCTGCTGAGCGAGGATACATAACTACTTACAGTTCCTTGTGAAGTGGAAGAACCGGCAACTTCCTTTTTTTGCAGTTTCTCTTCCTCCTTCGCTGAAGCTACGGAGGACAAGTCTTCTTTTTTGTCAGTTGTACGTTGCAGTTTTTCTTCTTTTTCACATTCTGCACATTTTCGTTGCACAACTGCGGCGGGTTGAAAAAAATGTTCGGCAGCAGCCTCTCCAAAAAAAGATTTTTCCTGTGCGTTTTCTTTTTTTGCATTACCTACTTCGTGAGAAGCAGTGCGGCGTCGGATGCGACGAAGGATGGAAGGTTTCATAATTTATAGTTTTGCTTTTACTCTAACCCACATACAATCAGAATCCTGGCTATATGCAGCAAACAGAACATTGGCTCCACTTGCAGAAGAGTGAAACTCAACAGCCTTATCATGATAAGCGTTAATAAATTTTTTATACCCGGTGTTCCTTAGTGTTTCAACATACTTTAACAGGTTACTTCTGCTTATTTTTTCTGTTGAACCCTGCATCGATACCCCTTTGATTGATTTATCCAATGGCTCTAATATGGTTGTTACCAAGCTCTTCCAATCTGACACATGCTTTTCTTCATGTGTCTTTATTTTTCCAACAAGTGTTTTACTATCCGGATCTCCTTCTATATGCACACTGATTTGCCCCGGGCATTCTTTCTTTAGTTGACTTTTAATGCTGTTAGCATTAACAGAAGTTGACCATACTTTTTTAACTGCCGGAATATGCATTTTGTATGTAAACGTGTTTACAGGTTCTTTTGTAACTGTTGTGATATAATTATCGCCTGAGGTTGATGTTGACTTAGTTGTTGACAAGTCTCCGTCTGCAGGTATATTAAAATGATTTCCTGCAGTTGTTATCAAATCAATCCCATTCATATAGGGCTTTGTAATTCCACTATGACTTGAATGTGTTCCACTTTTAACCCCTGTCACATAATTTGCAGCTAAATCTATATCGCTGACAGCACTACTGGATTTAAATTCTACTTTCCGTTTTATTGAGTTACTCACTTTATCTTGTTGTATAACATGCACCAATTCATGTGCCATCAATTTTTTTCCATCACCTGATTCTGTATTATACTGCCCTTCATTAAACACAACATGATTTCCAATAGTATAAGCTTTTGCATTGACCTCTTTTGCTGATGTTGCAGCTTCTTTATCTGTGTGCACTTTCACATGACTGAAATCGTAACCCATCCGTGAAGAAAAAAATTGATTCGCCTGTGCAGGAAGTGGATTGCCTTTACTGCTGAGAGAGGATATATAACCACTTACAGTTCCTTGTGAAGCGGAAGAACCTGCTGCCTCTTTCTTTTGCAACTTGTCTTCCTCCTTCGCTGAAGCTTCGGAGGACAAGTCTTCCTTCTCTTCTTTTTTCATTAGTTTTTCTTCCTTTTTGTCCTCTTTTTTTTGAAGCTTCTCTTCCTCCTTCGCTGAAGCTACGGAGGACAAGTCTTCTTTTTTATCGGTTGTGCGTTGCACTTTCTCTTCTTTTTCACACTCTGCACATTTCCGTTGCACGACTGCCGCAGGGTGAAAGAAATGTTCGGCAGCAGCCTCTCCAAAAAAAGATTGCTCCTGTGCATTCTCTTTTTTTGCATTACCTACTTCGTGTGAAGCTGTGCGGCGGCGTATGCGGCGAAGGATGGAAGGTTTCATAATTTCATTTTTGTACTTAGGTTAAACTTTCTGCAATCCATGGAGTTAAATCACTGTTCTTTTCATGTGCTTCAATAATTAATTTTACCGGATCATTAGCAGGTTGAATGTTTTTAGAAACCAACCAGTTGAGTAAATCATCAATACTTAAAAACCTCTTTCTTGATTCTTCCAATAACTCATTGGCATTTTGAGTCATTTTTTTCCTGGCTTTTGAAAGTATTTCATCTTCTCCAAAATTATCTTCTATGAGTGAAGCAACTGTATAAACAAAACCCATCCCGTAAGGAAGGATAGAAAGAAATTCTTTTAAGTTATTGCTGATAACAATACAGGGCGAGCCTTCGCTATCAAGCCATGCTACAGGAGTTTCTTCAACCGATGCTTCCATCTCCTTTGAATAAAAAGTTAGCAAAGAGCCTGATGCATGCTCGCCAAATGCAATTAATCTTTCTTTTGAAAAGTCGCCGAGAAGTTCTGTGACGGGGCTTTCTTTAAGGTCAAAAAAATCGCATTCAACAATACTTTGACTGCCGGAAAAACTTAACCAGCTTTCATAGAAACTTGTTCTTTTCAATGTCATAAATCATTTTTTAAAGTTTAAGAGCATCCAGATTTTGTGAATTCAATAAAGCCAAGCCCGCAGTTGCCTGATTCCTGATAGTAGTTTGTAAAGAAATTTTATCCTCTTGTTTTAAAGGCAAATTCTTTACATCACTCCAAACAGGGTCATCAATACCTTGTGCATAAATAGATGCGGTTTTTGTTATATCAGCGTTCTTATCTTTTTTAATTTCTTCAACAATTGCATTTTTCTTCTCATTGGGTTTACCAGTACCTGCTATAATTGCATTTGCTCTGTCTCTGAAATTTGCTTTTGTAACAGTTCCTTTTGGCCCCCATGTTCTGCCGGCTTTATGCCGTGCATCCTGTTCATTCATGGCATAGCCATCATCAGTCCTCTTTTCTGCATGCTTATCCATTGGAGACCCTGTACTAAATAAACCCAACCCCATCACCACCTGGAATAAAGCATTCTGAGGAATATGGTCTGCAGTCATATCATCTCTTACCGGTTTGGGCATCGATGCAAAAGTACCTGCGGCGCCTTCCAATAAATATTTGTCAACATGATTACCCAAAAGTTCTGCTTCTCCAACAAGCAAGCGGATTTTATTTGTTAACTGCACCATTTTTTCAAGCAATTGTTGTTCCAATGCTGTTGTATCAGTTCCTTCCGGCGCTGTATTTACCTGGTTGAGAATTGGCAGTACTTCTGTTGTTGCATACGTTCTTGCATCATTTGCCACTTGAATTTTAGCTGCAGGTAAACCAGGTTGTGCAGCAAATTGGTTAATAAAAGTTAACAATGGCATTGGTGTACTTTCTATCATTAACTGACCACTTGATCCGCTCTTCGCCAGAGATAACGTGTGCTTATCTCCGTTCTCCATTGTAAATTCTTTCCTAAGGCCCAGCCAACTTAAAACTTTACCTACTGCTGCTTTTCCAAAACTCACCAACTTCTCAATCAACCCAACCAGTTTATCAATCACCCATGTTAATGCTTTATCTACTTTTTCTCTTACTACTTCTAATGCATCTTTCAACCGTTCACTTAAATTCAAACCTACCTGGTTGGCTAAGAAACCAATCACAATCGGGATGCCTCTTGCCAATGCACCTTCGAGGAAGTCGGCTGCTTTCTTAGTTGCACCTTGTGCTATCTGCAATGTTCCTTCAACAAATGAATTCACAATCTCCAGCATCTGCCGCAGGTATTTAATAAAGGTTTGAATGGCTTTGTACAATGCAATGGCGCTGTTTACCACTGCCATGATACCGGTTGGATCGAGCATGCTCAACAACTTCACTGTTACTTTCTTTATGATCTGATCCAACACAAAACCTTTCACCGCATCCAATACCATTTCCCAAACATTTGATAACTGCTCTTTCACTTTATCAATCATTACCGCCATAAAGCCCCGCTGTTGCACATCCTGCATAAAGGCATATGCTTCTCCTGCCGCATTGGCTACACGTTCTGCTGTGTCAATCATCTTCTTAATCTTATCCACTTTTGGTTTGCCGATCCGTTCTTCCAGTTTCTTCCAGATCTTTTCCATGGTTACATCCAACACCGCCAGCAACCATTTAATAATCCCCATGACGGTGAAATCAGTTGGGATTGGAATACCGGCAGCCTGCACTTCTCCCAGGAACCATGTTTTTAATCCATTGAACAGGTGCGTTAGAATATTATCAAAGAACTGCATGAAGCCTTCCTTAATTGCCCGCAGCAAATTCTTAAGGAAACCAATGGGATCTTTCTTAATCAACTCAAAGGCCTGCATTGCTTTTGCAATGATATTGTTGATGAGATCAAACGGGAAGTTCATGATGATCAATATCACTTCCACAACAATCTTTACAATCTCAATGACAAATGCAATCAATCGCAGGATCGGTTCACCAAACTTAGCAATGATGCGTAGAAAGGTTTCAATTGGATGCAGAAAATCACTGAACGTAAATGAATTCCACAGATCAATAAACAACTGAACTACGGATTCAAAGGTCATGTTCAACCGTTTCACTGCTGCATTGATCTTACCCACTGCCTTATCAATGGCACCGCTTTCTTTCATTTGCTGGAACTGCTCTTCACCTCCATCCATCAAACTCATAAAGCCGTGAATCAAATTCTCAACCGATCTTGGAACCACTTCTCCGGTAAACGGATCTTTGCTAATGAGAACGGTTACCAGGTAATAACCTCTTACCTTTTTCGCTTCAGCAGAAATACGTTTGAATAAAACATCTTTAATGAGCTTGAGTATTTCTGCAATTACACGTGTAACAAAATCAAGCACACGTATAACAGGATCAGCAAAAATGTTATAGATCTGTGTAAACGTATCAACCGGATTCATCAATGCATCAATCGTAACAAAATCCCATATCCTGCTGAAATTTTGAATGATGGTATTATACAGATCACTGAATACTGCAATGCCTTCATCAATATATGCTACCACTTTCTGGAAGGTGCCCGTCTCCATCATCTGATCCCGTTGCATTCTTCCTTCTTCGCCACCCAACTCAAGCAATGCATTGAGAATATTGGTACCGTTACGATCTACTTTTTGTTTGGTTACGGGATCTTCTCCAAGAATCACTGTCAGCAATGGATAAGCTGTTGTATGTTCTTTAATAAACTCAACAATTTTATCCAGCAGGAATTTCTTCACCATCTCCAGCAATTCCAAAGCTGCACTTACTGCGAATGTGATGATGTTATCAACAAAGCCCAGCACAATGCCTGCACCTTCACGAATCACATCCATCGGTGAAGTAAGATCACTCATTTCCAAACCATTCCAGAACTGATCGAACCGGCTGAACAGATCATTGACAATTGATTCCAAATCGGCAATCTTACCATCAATCCATTCTGCTGCTGCATCTAACTGATGTTGTTCATCTAACTTGCGATGTAACAATTCACCTCCCGGCATGATATCAAATGCTGCTTCAATGAAATTGCGGCCATTGCGTTCAATATGATCGCCGGTGATTGGATCTCTGCCAAGCACAACCCTTAATGCTTTATA
>JAYUTS010000098.1:0-8682 GCA_043754995.1 Chitinophagaceae bacterium | reverse complement strand
GTAATATCCCTGTGCGATGCGATGACCATTCCTTCCTTTACAAGTGAAGTTGCAGTCCATGCAACCCATTTCACTTCGCCTTTTTTTGTGATGACCCTGTTTTCAAAGTAGGGAACCGGCTTGCCATTGCTTAGTTCGTTAAATTTTTCCAGCACAATAACTTTATCATCTTCATGTACATAACTGAGCGGATGAATATGTTTCGCTTCATCCTGCGTAAACCCGGTAAATTCTTCAAAGGCCTTGTTTACTTTTTTATACTTTCCATCCAAACCGGCAATGGTTAAGATATCGCTGCTGATGCTGAAAAACCGATCCATCAGCAGGTCGTTTTTTCTTTTTTCCATTTCTGCGCCTAACAGGTTTCCTATAACAGAAAGCAAATTTGCATCGGTCTGGTTAAATGGTTTTTGCTGAAAGCTGTGGAAAATCAGGAAAGAAATAACCTTTCCGTTATTCATAATTGGAACAGCAAGGGAGGATTTAAAATCACTCGCAACAGCCAGTTCTTTTCGTTGATAAGCATGCCCCCCCTCAAGGTCTTCAATCCAATGAGGCTTTAGTGTATGATAGGAAGGAACATTTTTAAAATCGTTCATGGTAAATGAAATATCCTGCGATGCTGCCAGGAACTGTTTCATCTTTTCATTGGGCATATCATCATAATCCGTTACTTTTTTACGGATCATTACTTCATCAAAGTTGGGGATCCACAGTTCAGCAAGATCCCATCCTGCAAATTTTCTGATCCGTTTGATGGCAGCAGATAAATTATGCACTAAAGTAGTGGGTTGAATTAAAATTGCCGAAACATCATATCCTAATTGATTCTCTTCACGCATTCGTTTGGCTTCAGTAACATCTGTAACAACGAGTAATATGCAACTCATGTCGGCATATTCAATTGCGCTTTTTTCTATTGTTGCAAAAAATGAATCGCCATTTTTTGTTTGATGTTTTAATACTTGTCCGTTTACCGAAATTGCAGTGAGTTGATCACAGGTTATTTTATCACTCAGGAGATCAGGAAAAGTGAGTTCCTGAAATTCTTTTTTTGAGTACCCATACTTTTCAATAGCATGATCATTTACATCAATCAGCTTCTTATAATCCACCCCTACAACAAACAAAGGCAATGGAAGTTGTTGAAAGAAGGATTTATACCTGAGCTCACTTTTGGCAAGATCCTGTTCAGCCTGTTTGCGCAATGAAATATCATTGAGATTAATCAGCATGCCTTTCACCAGCCGATTATTAAATAAATTTTTCCCCTTTGCTTCTGTCCAGAGCCAGCTCCCGTCTTTCTTACGAAAACGAATATCTACTGCATGATTTTTATCGGGGTGTTTAAACTCTTCTTCAAATGCTTTAACAGACAGGTTCAAATCATCGGGATGAACAAATGAAAATCCGTTTTGGCCGATTATTTCCTGCGGCTCATAACCTAATACTTTTTTAATATTTGATGAACAATAGGTGATAAGGTTTGACTGATCAGTGAGTAAAATGATATCAATGCTGTTAGATAAAAGGTACTCAAACAGTTCATCCTTTACAAGTACCTCCTGCCGGTAAGTTGATGCCTGTTTAATACTCAGCATTTCATTGCTGATATCATACCCCATACATTGCAAACACAACATATCCTTTTCAGGATGCGGAACAACCGAAAATTCCCAACGTCCGCTCTGGTGTTCAGCTCCTGTCTGCTGTTTCCTGAAATCGATTAAATAGGGTTTAGAAGGATTTGAAAAGCACCATTTTACTGCATTAACAAAATGCTCTCTGTCATCGGGGTGAATAATGCTCAGTGTTGATTTTCCTTCCAGCTCATTCTTTCCGATCCCGAATTTTTGAAGAAAGTGATTATTAGCCGCTATATAACAGCCATTTTCGTTTATCAGCGTATAATAAAACCGGGTTGAGTTTACAAAGATGTTGGGTATATGATTCAAACTATTCAATATAATATTGGATATATACAAATGTAAAATAAAACACTTAGCAATCTTGTAGTATAAAATATATTTTAAGAGCAGCATATACGATAGTAAATTGTCAGAAAACTGTCAGATGAACTTATGTGTATATATTCTTATCTGATATGCATTTGCACTGATACAAGATTTTTTTAAGTAAAAACACGAAGTATATTATTTTATATAGCTCAGAAGCTGTTTGAATTAATTGTTTGATATATCTGATGGCATTTTTGGGGCTGCAACTGCGTTGAATTTTTCGCCTTAGGCGTTTTGACTATCGCTGCAAAATCCGCCTTATTTCGCTCCAAAAAATATCCATCATCCATTCGAAACAACTAACTCAAACAGCTTCTTACTATTTCCGCTCATCCAATCTTCTTTTTCAAAATTAGTTTTTCACTTACCTTAATCGCTCATTTTATAAAAATCAACCGCAATATGAGAAGATTAATCTTATTTACCTGGCTATTGCTTTTTACAGCATTGTCAAGGGCACAGGAAAGCTATCCTGTAAATGCTGTAGCCGATAACCGAAACGGCTCTTATGCTTTTGCCAATGCTACCATTGTAAAGGATGGAGCAACTACTATCAGCAATGGAACCCTGCTGATAAAAGATGGTAAGATCGTAGCTATCGGAACATCTGTTTCTATTCCTGCCGATGCAGTAGTGGTAGATTGTAAAGGCAAGTATATCTATCCTTCCTTTATTGATATGTATGCTGATTATGGCATGCCGGTTATTCAACGTACACAGGGTGGTTTCAATTTTAATGCACCTGCCCAGCTTACTACCAATCAAAAAGGCCCTTTTGGATGGAACCAGTCTATCCGCACCGATGTAAATGCTGCAGGCATTTTTGCAGCAGATGATACCAAAGGAAAAATCCTCCGTGAAAGCGGCTTTGGCGCTGTATTAACTCATCAGCGTGATGGTATTGCAAGAGGCACCGGTGTATTTGTAAGCCTTGCAAATGAAAAAGAAAACAAAGTGGTTTTGAAAGAAAAAGCCTCTGCGCATTATTCATTCAGCAAAGGAAGTTCTACACAAACCTATCCGCAATCGGTTATGGGTAGTATTGCATTGCTGCGTCAAAGCTATCTCGATGCACAATGGTATAAAAATAATCCATTAGCTGAAGGCATCAACTTAACATTGAAGTTTTGGAATGAACAACAAAATCTTCCGCAAATTTTTGAAGCCACTGATAAATGGAGTGTTTTGCGTGCCGACAGAATTGGTGATGAATTTGCTGTACAATACATTATTAAAGCAGGTGGTAATGAATACCAGCGCATCAATGAAATGGCAGGTACCAAAGCAACTTTTATCCTTTCTCTCAATTACCCTGCTGCCATGGATATTGAAGATCCGCATGATGCACGGTTTGTTGCGTTAACGGATATGAAACATTGGGAAATGGCACCGGCCAATGCGGGCATGTTTGAAAAAGCAGGTATCAACTTTTGCTTAACCAGTTCTGATTTGCGTGATGTAAAACAATTCCTTGCTAATGTTCGTAAAGCAATTGAGTATGGCTTAAGCGAAAGCAAAGCCTTTGATGCTTTAACAAAAAATCCTGCAACGGTATTAGGTGTGTATGATATGGCAGGAAGTTTGGATGCAGGTAAGATTGCCAATTTTTTAATTACAAGCGGCCCCATCTTTTCTGAAAAAACAGTGATCTATCAAAACTGGATACAAGGTGAAAAATATGCAGTTAAAGAAGAATTGTGGAATGATGTAAAGGGCATTTATAACTTAACGGTTAATACTCCTGGTGGCGCTAAGAATTATGTATTGGATGTAAAGAGCAGTACGAATGCAAATGTTATTGCTAAAGATACCGTTACCGGTCGCTTTACATTTGATGGCAAACAGGTGAAATTAAATTTCCCTGAAGCAAAAGGAAGCAGAAACAATATCCGCCTCAGCGGTATAGCTAATGATAAAATATGGAGTGGTATTGGTGATGATGCAAATGGTAACCGTTTTACCTGGACCGCTGTTTTCAGCAAAGAAGCAGAAACAAAAGCCGACAGCATCAAACCAAAGATGGCTCCTAAGATGGGTAAACTTTCTTATCCGTTGAACGGTTATGGTTATGAAGAAATGCCCAAACAGGAAACCATCATCATTAAAAATGCAACGGTTTGGACCAATGAAAAAGAAGGCGTGCTTTTAAATACAGATGTGTTGCTGAAGAACGGCAAGATCGTTGCTGTTGGTAAAAATTTAAGTGATGCAGGTGCAAAAGTAATTGATGGCACAGGCAAACATGTTACTGCCGGTATTATTGATGAACACTCACATATTGCTGCAGCTTCAATTAATGAAGGCGGACAAAGTGTAACATCAGAAGTGCGTATAGCTGATAACCTGAACCCTGATGACATCAATATCTATCGACAATTAAGCGGTGGTGTTACTTCATCGCATATCCTGCACGGCTCTGCCAATACAATTGGCGGACAAACACAACTGATCAAACTGCGTTGGGGTGCAAATGATGATGGATTGAAATTCCAGGCCTGGACAGGTTTTATCAAATTTGCATTGGGTGAAAACGTTAAACGTTCAGGCTCTACACAAAACAACCGCTTCCCCGATACACGGATGGGTGTAAGCCAGGTATTGATTGATGCGTTTACACGTGCAAAAGATTATGAAGCATCGTGGAAAAAATTTGACGATGACAAAAAGAAGAATGCAAAAGCGGTTGCACCACGCCGTGATCTTGAGTTAGATGCTTTGGTAGAGATCATGAATAAAAAACGTTTCATTACCTGCCACTCTTATGTGCAAAGTGAAATCACTGATATGATCCGTGTAGCGGACAGGTTCGGATTTACACTCAACACCTTTACCCATATACTCGAAGGTTATAAAGTTGCAGACAAGATGAAAGAACATGGTGCTGCTGCATCCACCTTCAGCGATTGGTGGAATTATAAAATAGAAGTGCTGGATGCCATTCCTTCCAATGCAACAATTATGCAAAAGGTTGGTGTAAATGTGGCCATCAATTCTGATGATGCAGAAATGGCCCGTCACTTAAATCATGAAGCAGCGAAAAGCATTAAGTATGGCGGTATGAGCGAAGAAGACGCATTGAAAATGGTTACCCTCAATCCTGCAAAAATGTTGCACGTTGATGATAAAGTGGGCAGCATTCGTGTGGGTAAAGATGCTGATGTGGTATTGTGGAGCGATCATCCGCTGAGCATTTATGCAAAAGCAGAAAAAACAATTGTAGATGGTATCATTTATTACGACAGGGAAAAAGATAAACAGCTACGTATTGATTTAGCCAAAGAACGTGCAAGACTAATGGCGAAAATGCTCGGCGAAAAGAGAGCCGGCATGCCAACTGTTCCGTTCGCCCCCAGTATGGAATTGATGCACACCTGCAGTGATCATTATCACAAACATGGTTTGCTGGTGATAGATGCAGAAGAGAAATAATTTATCGTTTAAAAGTTTAACGTTTAATGTGATGGCAACGATCAAACAATTTGAAGACATTGAATCGTGGAAATTGGCAAGAGAACTTTGCAAAAAAACAGGCGGATTGATTGATAACGGAAAATTTAAAAAAAGTTTTCGCTTGATTGATCAGATTGATGGTTCATCTGGTTCTGTTATGGATAATATTGCAGAAGGGTTTGAAAGAGGAACAAGAAAAGAATTTATTCTGTTTCTTGGATATGCAAAAGGTTCCTGTGGTGAATACAGATCACAACTATACAGAACCTTAGACAGAAATTATATTACTCAACAGGAATTTGACGAGTTATCCTCTCTTGCTATCCGCACAAGCAGTTTAATTCAAAAATTTATAGAATACCTGAATAAGACAGAGATTGCCGGCACCAGCAAGAACGTTAAACCTTAAACATTCAACTCAAAATTTATTACAATGAAAAAAATATTATTACTTCTTATTACTTCTGTAACAATTTCTGCCGTCTTTGCACAGGACGATGTATATCCGGCAAAATCACAAACAGAGAAAATTACGTTGGCCAATGCAACCGTTCATGTAGGCAATGGAACTGTGATTACAAATGGCTTTGTAACATTTGAAAACGGAAAGATCACTGTTGTCGGTGCAAGTGCCCCTGCTTCGCCGGGCAAAGTGATTGATATTAAAGACAAGCATGTTTATCCCGGGCTTATTTTATCCATTTCACAATTAGGATTGGTTGAAGTGAACAGTGTAAGAGCTACGGTTGATCATACCGAACTCGGTTTATACAATCCAAACATCCGTTCGATAGTTGCTTACAACTCCGATTCAAAGGTGATCAATACATTAAAAAGCAATGGTATTTTATTTGCAAATGTTGTTCCCTTAGGTGGAACGATCAGTGGTTCCTCTTCTGTTGTTCAACTCGATGCATGGAATTGGGAAGATGCCATTTACAAAGCTGATGGACAGGTGCATATGAACATGCCACCGTTATTCTTTCGCCCCAACCCTTTTGCAGCATTTTTAGGATTGGCTGAAACACGCAATGCCAATGATGTCATCAAAGAAGGATTAAATCGTATTGAAGAAATCAAAAACTTTTTCCGGGAAGCAAAAGCATATAGTAAGGAAACAACATTTAACAAAACAAACCTGAAGTTTGAGGCTGTAAAAGGATTGTTTGAAAAGAAACAAAAACTGTTTGTGCATTGCGATATTGTAAAAGAGATGCTCGTTGCAGTTGATTTTACAAAAGAGTTTGGTTTTGATGTGGTATTGATTGGTGCGAGTGAAAGCTGGCAGATTGCAGATTTACTCAAACAAAATAACATAGCAGTTATTCTCGGTCAGCAACACAGCTTGCCAACCATGGCCGATGATGATGTAGATCAACCATACAAATCAGCTACCTATTTACAGAATGCAGGTGTGTTATATGCCATTAACGATGAAGATGGTTCTACACGTGGCCGCAATCTTCCATTTAATGCAGGAACGGCTGTTGCCTATGGTATTACAAAAGAACAGGCATTATCAGCCATTACATTCAACGCAGCAAAGATCCTTGGCATTGATAACAAAACAGGTTCCATTGAAGTGGGCAAGGATGCAAATATTGTTATCAGTGAAGGGGATATCCTGGATATGAAGACAAGCATTATTACACTTGCATTTATACAAGGCCGCCAGGTAAGTCTGGAAGACAAACACAAACAACTCTACGAACGTTACAAACAGAAGTACGGAATAAAATAAGCCCATCCTTATTTTATTTTAGACAGGCTGCCCGTGAAACGGCAGCCTGTTCTGTTTCGTATATAGAAGCATACTATAATGCTTCAAAAAAACGTTTTAACTTTGTTCAATGAAAATTGCAACCGTTATGAATAAACCCTTCCTTTTTCTTTTATTCGGCTTAACAATTGCAGTTTCCTGCCGTAAACCAACCGATCCGCCATTATTGACCGGCATTATCATTCAGGGCAAATGGTATGTGAATTTAATGAAGGATAACGGCACGAATTATACAGCCGCTTATAAGGGCTGGCAATTTACTTTTCAAGCAGATAAGGTAGTGCTGGTAACGGATGGCGTAACTTCTTACAACGGTACATGGGCTGAAGATGAAGCAAGGAATAAATTTATTCTCAATATCAATTCGCCAGAAATTGAATTGATCAACATCAGCCAGGAATGGGATATATTTCTTAAAACATATGGCAGGGTTATTTTTAAAGATGACAGATTTAATCCTACACAAGAATTACAGTTTACCAAATTCTAAGCTAAGAGTTTAAAAGAGGGGAAGAAGAGGAGAAATTCCTTTCATTTCATATTCTATTTTTAGCTTGTATGGAAGTGACACTGAAAAATAAAAAGCTCTTTATTCTCTTTTTCTCTTTCTATCTCTTAGCCCATTGGTTTTTGAATACTCCTTTTCTCTTTCACTCTCTTAGCTCACCAGTTTCGGATAATCAAAGAACCAAAATTCTTTTTGTGCTTTTTTAAAATCTGCCCAGCTTTTAACATCCAGTTTTATTGCATAAACCGAACAGGTAGGCATATTATCAACTTTTATATGGGAGAGCTGGTTGACAAAATCAGTAATACCATTATTATGTGAAAAGATGGCGGCGTGTTCGATTGAAGAATCAAGTTTACTGATGGCTTCAAAAAAAACCGGAGGCGTTGCAAGATAGAGTTGCGATTGCAGGATCATGCTGTTGTTATCTGCACCAAATGTTGCCATAAACAATGCACATGTTTTCTTTGCACGGCTGGCAGGGCTGCTGATAAAAGCATCTATTTTTACTTTCTTCTCCACCAACCGTTTGGCCATCATGGGAGCATCTTTCAACCCTCTTGTATTTAAAGGACGGTCAAAATCATTTTGGGTGGGATCATCCCAACTGCTTTTTGCGTGACGAATGAGGAGTAAGGTTTTCATATGTCATGTAAAGTACACAATCAATCAAAATAAAAAACCACTTGCTGAAAAAAACAAGTGGTTGTAACCAAAATAATTTTCCTGGAGAGGAAAGCCACTTTAAAGACGGGCATTTATTATAAAGCAAAAATTTTGCCAAATAACTTGCTGTTATTATTTAATATCCTCTTACATTTTTTCCATCCATATAGTTTAAGAATGCCGCTAAGACGAGTACAAGCCTTTGGAGTTCGGTTCCATTGGCGGAAGTAGCAGAGAAGGATTGTGTGCATGTGGATTTG
>JAYUTS010000097.1:0-8687 GCA_043754995.1 Chitinophagaceae bacterium | reverse complement strand
TGTTATTGGCACCGAACCCGGAAATTGGCCAGGGTGTAAAAACATCTTTGCCAATGATCATTGCAGAAGAGCTGGGAGTTGATTGGAAAAAAATTAAGGTTGAATTAGCACCATTAGACAGTAAAATGGGCAGACAAACCGCTGGTGGTAGCGGATCAGTAAGAGGACGGTTTACAGAGTTGCGGACAATTGGTGCAACAGCCCGTGAAATGTTAACGACTGCTGCAGCGCAAACATGGAATGTTCCTGTAACTGAGTGCATAGTTGAAAACGGTGAAGTAATACATAAAGCAAGTGGAAAAAAATTGAGTTATGCTACATTAGCATCAATAGCAGCCAAACTTGAAGTGCCGGCTAAACCAACGTTAAAAGATCCGAAAGAATTTAAATTGATTGGCACACGTGTTAAAGATGTAGATGCACATAAAATTGTAACCGGTCAGCCGTTATTTGGAATCGATACAAGAAGAGAAGGAATGCTTTTCGCTATGGTAAGCCGTGCGCCTGCTTATGGAAAAACATTGGGCGAAGTAAACGATGCAGAAGCTCTGAAAATTGCAGGTGTAAAAAAAGTTGTGAAGATCAAGAATGCAGTTGCTGTGCTTGCAACATCTACATGGGCTGCAAAAAAAGGAAGAGATGCATTGGTTATAAAATGGAATGCAGGTGAAAAACTGGAGAACAGTTCCGAACATTTTGCAACGTTTAAAAAGTTGCTTGAAAAACCTGCACCAACAGAACCCACCAGAAATGATGGAGATGTAGAAGCTGTGAAACAAAACGCCGCCAAAATACTGGATGTAACATATGAAATACCTACACTGTCGCACGGGCAGATGGAGCCGCTTAATTTTTATGCGAATGTTCAAAACGGCAAGGTAGAATTGTTTGGTCCAACACAAGTGCCAGGTGCAGTAAGAACCGAAGTATCAAAACAAATAGGAATAGCTGAAGAACATATTACCATTTCATCGCCTCGTCAGGGTGGTGGTTTTGGTCGTAAGTTAATGACCGATAATGGTGTTGAGGCTGCTTTAATTTCGGCTGCAGCACAATGCCCGGTGCAAGTGCAATGGACACGTGAAGATGACATGCAAAACGACTTTTATCGTCCTGCAGAAATGTGGAGATACCGTGCGGCACTTTCGGCCGACAACTTATTATCGTGGCATCAATCAGGTATTGGTATTGGTCGTGGTGTAAGGGGAGATAGTTATGTTGCAGGATGTGTTGCAAATTACCGTGCCGAAGGGCAAGGATTTACAAGCAATACGCCAACAGGTTGGTGGAGAGCGCCTGGTGCAAATACGCTTGCATTTGTTGCAGAAAGTTTTATGGATGAAGTATGTACAGCATTGAAAAAAGATCCTGTAGCATTTCGTTTGGAGTTGTTTAAAAAAGCAAAGGAAGAAACTGTTGGAAAAATTAACTACGATCCGGAGAAATACAAAGGAGTTGTAGAACTTGTAGCGAAGATGAGTAAGTGGGGAACAAAAACACCTGGCGTATTCAGAGGTTTTTCAACCTGGTTTTCATTTGGTTCTTATGTAGCGCAGGTGGTTGATGTGCAAATGGTAGATGGGCAACCGAAGGTTAAGAAAGTATTTTGTGCAGTAAACTGTGGTCGTGTAATTAATTTGAGCGGTGCAGAAAACCAGGTGCAAGGTTCAATTGTTGATGGCATCAGCCATGCAATGTTTCCGAAAGTAACATTTGTGAATGGAGCTGTTGCCGAAACAAATTTTCATACCTATAAGTTTTTACGCATGAAAGATGCGCCAACAGAAATTGAAGTACAATTTGTTGAATCGGATGAAGCTCCTTCGGGATTAGGTGAACCAGCTTTACCCCCTGTAGCAGCAGCTCTTGCAAATGCAATCTTTGCAGCAACAGGTAAACGATTACGCAAGTTGCCATTTGCAGACCAACTGAGTTAGATCAGCTTCATATGTCCAAAGAGATCAATGAAATAATTGCCGCCTATAAACTGGCACAACAGAAAGGAATTAAAACTGCACTTGCAACTGTTGTGTTTGTAGAAGGTTCTTCTTACAGGAGACCTGGTGCCCGTATGCTGGTGGAAGAAGATGGAAGAATGACAGGCGCAATAAGTGGTGGATGCCTGGAAGGTGATGCATTACGAAAAGCACTGTTGGCAATTCATCAAAAGCAAAACAAACTTGTTACTTACAATACATTGGATGAGGAAGATGTTGAGTTTGGTGTGCAGTTAGGTTGTAATGGCATCGTTCATATTTTGTTTGAACCGATTGATGCAGAAGATGAGAATAATCCAATTGTATTGTTGGAAAGATCACAATTGTTTCGAAAAGAAACTGTTTTGGTGACTTTGTTTTCATTGCACAACTTTCATGGTCATCAACCAGGCACTTGTTTTTTTCTTGATGCAGAAAATTTCTACAGCAAAATTGATGATGCAGGTTTACAGGCCATTGTTAAAACCGATGCATCATCAGTACTCAACTCAGGATCATCTGTTATAAAAGAATACAGCGAGTTTGAATTGACTGCCTTTGCTGAATTGTTGCAGCCATCCATTTCGTTGATCATAGTTGGTGCAGGTAACGACGCATTTCCATTAGTAGAAATGACAAAAGTTTTAGGTTGGCAGATAACTGTTGCAGACGGGCGACCCACACATGCAAATGCTCAACGCTTCCCCAACGTTTATCAATTGATCGCCGGAAAGCCTGCAGATATTATTCAACAAATTGTAATTGATGAATGGACTGTGTTTCTGTTGATGACGCACAACTACAAGTATGATCTTGCAATGATGAAGCTGTTGCTGCAAATCAACTCCAGATATATTGGTACACTCGGGCCAAAGAAACGTTTGGAACACATGTTCGATGAATTAAAGGAAGAAGCAGTTACAGTAACAGATGAACAAAAGGAAATGATCTATGGACCAATAGGTCTTGATATAGGAGCAGAAGCAGCAGAAGAAATTGCATTGTCTGTGCTTGCAGAAATAAAAGCTGTGTTTTCTAAACGTACAGGTGGCTTTTTGAAAAACCGTTCAGTTAGTATTCATACCCGCAACGAGTTGGAACAACAGAAACTCAGCAGCAATGGCAGATGATAAAACGCATAAAAATAATACCGGAGTTATTATACTCGCTGCAGGCGAATCGTCCCGTTTAGGTTCACCCAAACAATTATTGGTTTATTCAGGTGCTACACTGTTACAGCATTCCATTGAAGTGGCTCAGTCATCAGATGCCGGCTTAGTGATTGTTGTTTTGGGTGCGAATGCTGATTTGATTAGTGATGAGTTAAAAAATACAACAGTCAAAATAGTTATTAATTCAGAATGGAAGGAAGGAATGGCTTCTACGATCCGCTACGGATTACAAACGTTGGTGGAATTGAATCCAAAGGTTGAAACTGTCATTCTTATGGTGGCCGATCAGCCATTTGTTACAGTTGAATTATTAAATAATCTGATGGATTTGAACAGAAAAGATCAGCGCAGCATTGTAGCCAGTAAATATGGTGATACTTTTGGAACACCTGTTTTATTTACCAAACGTTTTTTTTCTGAATTGTTGGAATTAACAGGAGATGTGGGAGCAAAAAGCCTTGTTCGAAAGTATCTGAACGAAGCAGCCTTTGTTCCTTTCCCGAAAGGAGATATTGATATTGATACAATGGATGATTATAGTAATCTTTCAAAAGAATAATTGGAATTTGAGGCAAGCATATGATCACAGTAACAGAAGCAAAACAGATTATTTCAAAAAATGTAACAGCATTAAACCCTGTTACGGTTTCTTTATTGCAGGCAAGAGGAAAAGTGTTGGCGGCTGATGTATTTGCAACAGTTGATATTCCTGCTTTCCCGCAATCAGCCATGGATGGATATGCATTTGCATTTGATGATCTGCATATAGAATTGGTCATTGATGGAGAAATGGCGGCAGGAAGTTCTTCAACTATTGAAGTAGCAGCCGGCAAAGCTATCCGCATTTTTACTGGCGCTCCTGTTCCTTCGGGAGCAGATACAGTTGTAATGCAGGAGAAAGTAAAAACAGAGAATGGAATATTGATCATCGAAGATGAGAAGCTGCAACGCAACAGCAATGTTCGTTCTGCAGGCTCTGAAATAAAAGCAGGTGAACTGGCTTTACCGGAAGGAAGTTTGCTTACAGCAGCAGCGATTGGCTTTTTAGCAGGCATTGGTGTTACAGGAGTATCAGTGATACCCGATCCTGTGATCACTATCATTCTTACCGGCAACGAATTACAGGAGCCCGGCAAAACATTGTCGTATGGGCAAGTTTACGAATCCAATTCATTTAGTTTAATTGCTGCACTGGAATCGATGCATCTTCCTGTTCATCGTATTTATAAAGCAGAAGATGATCCGGAAGTACTAACTGCAACATTGCAACAAGCTTTAAATGAAAGTGATCTTGTATTACTCACCGGTGGTGTAAGTATTGGTGATTATGATTTTGTTTTGCAGGCAGCAAACAGATGCGGAGTAACACAACAGTTTCATAAAGTAAAACAACGGCCGGGTAAGCCATTGTTTTTTGGAACAAAAGCCTGCCCGAACGGCGAAGCCGGGCGGGAAAACAAAGCTGTATTTGGTTTGCCTGGAAATCCTTCTTCGGTACTTACTTGTTTTTATGAATATGTAACAGAAGCATTGGCTATTCAAACAAAACGGCCTTTACAATTAAAGACAGTGCAAACAGTTTTAAAGAAAGATTGTAAAAAAGCACCTGGTCTTACACATTTTCAGAAAGCGTACTACGATGGACAAACGGTGTTACCCTTAACAGCACAGGAATCGTACAAGTTAAATTCGTTTGCAACAGCCAACTGTTTGTTGCAACTGGAGGGAGAGAAGGAAGAATATAAAGCAAACGATCTCGTCACAATTCATTTTTTGCCTGTTTAATAACAATGGAATTTATTTATCTTTTTTATATTCTTTTATTCTTCGTAGCATTTTTATATGCATCGGTTGGGCATGGGGGTGCAAGTGGCTATTTGGCATTGATGGCCATCTTCAGCATTGCACCTGATGTAATGAAACCAACAGCTTTGTTGCTGAATTTATTTGTATCACTTACTTCCTTTATCCAGTTTTACAGGGGCGGTTATTTTCGGATGAAATTATTTCTGCCCTTTGCATTGGCTTCTGTTCCTTTTGCATTTATAGGAGGATTGATTTCAATTGATGCTTCTGTATATAAACAGATCTTAGGTTGGCTGCTTTTATTACCGGTGATCCGTTTCTTTTTCTTCAGCGACATCCAGGTAAAAGAGCAAAAGAAACATTCGATACTACTTGCAATTGGAATTGGAGCTGTCATTGGATTTCTTTCAGGATTGATCGGTATTGGTGGTGGCATTATCTTGTCACCCATATTGCTGTTATTACATTGGGCCGATATGAAACAAACGGCTGCCATCAGTGCTTTGTTTATTTTTGTGAATTCGCTCTCTGGTCTCGCAGGACAACTCACAAAAGGCATTCACTTCACAACGGATATGTATCTGTATGTACTCATTGCGTTTGCAGGTGGGTTAGCCGGAGCTTATTTCGGTTCAGTAAAATTGAAACAGGGAATGTTGAAATATATGCTTGCAACAGTGTTATTAATTGCTGCCGTAAAATTATTGGTGACTTAACTTGGTTTATTTTTGATTTCTAATATTAAAGTGATGCGTGTAGAGGTTTTATTTTTTGGTAAACTCGTTGAAATTGCAGGCTCATCGCTTATGATAGACGAAGTACAAACAACCGATGAACTGTTGCAGCAGTTGCGTTTGCAATATCCAACTCTTACTGCCGAAAAATATATTGTAGCGGTTGATAAGAAAACGATCTCAACAAACACCGTCTTAACAGATAACTGCACTGTCGCATTATTACCACCATTCTCCGGAGGATAATTATGAACAACGATCAACTATATGAACGTTACCAACGGCAACTGATCCTGCAGGGATTTGGTGCAGAAGCGCAGCAAAAATTGCTGTCGGCATCTGTATTAGTGATTGGTGCCGGAGGGTTGGGTTGCCCGGTGCTGCAATATCTTACTGGAGCAGGTGTTGGCTCAATAGGCATTGTGGATGATGATGTGGTAGCGCTTTCTAACCTGCATCGTCAGGTGTTGTATAATGTACAGATGATCGGTAAGCCCAAAGTAACTTGTGCAGTGGATGTGTTGCAACAACTGAATCCACAAGTAAACTTTAGAATTTATAATGAACGGTTAACAAACAAGAATGCAACAACTATTCTTTCTGCATTTGATGTGGTGATCGATGGCTCTGATAATTTTGCTACACGTTATTTAGTGAACGATGCCTGCGTGCTGTTGAACAAACCATTGATCTATGGAGCCATTTCACAATATGAAGGACAGGTAGCAGTATTTAATGTGCAACAGAATAATCAACCTTCAGCTAATTACCGTGATCTGTTTCCGCATCCACCCAAAGAAGGCGACGTATTGAATTGTGCAGAAGCAGGAGTGTTGGGAGTGTTACCAGGAATCATTGGTAGTATGATGGCGAATGAAACAATTAAATTGATTACAGAAACAGGAAAGCTGCTTGTGAATCGTTTGCTCACTTACAATACGCTCAATAATCAAACCTACGAACTCGAAATAACAGCAAGAGTTGAAACCCGTTCGCTGATACCTGCAACAGAAGCTGCATTGCTGCAAACAGATTATGAATGGCTTTGCAGTTCTGCTACTGTTGTGAATGAAATCGACACAGCAGAATTTAATTCGATCATTGCTGAAGGAACAGCAGCGATTGTAGATGTACGGGAGAAAGATGAACTGCCTGTTGTAACAGCATTTAGTCATATACAGATACCGTTAAACAGTTTGCTCCAACATACCGCATGGCTTACAGAAGATACAATTGTTGTATTCTGTTTATCAGGAAAGCGAAGTGCACAGGCTGCAAAACAGTTGACAGAATTATTTGGTGCATCAAAAAAGATATATAGTTTAAAAGGCGGCATTCAGCAATGGATGCAGGAACAAAAACAAACCGTGTAATGGAACGCAAACAAAAAAATATATTTACACAAGGTGCTATTGCTGCTGCATTTATTGCAGACAGTATTGCCAGGCATAGTTCAAAAACGAATATTGGTGGGCATAGTATTTTTTTAGGACAGGTAAGAGCAGATGTATTAGATGAAAAGAAAGTAGCTGCTATTGAATATACAACGTATGAAGAACTGTCGCTTGAAAAAATGCATACCATTCGTGAAGAAATATTTGCGAAGTACGACCTCACCTGTATGCATGTGCATCACAGTTTGGGTACAGTTGCAGCAGGGGAGATTTGTTTGTTTGTATTTACATCTTCTGCACATCGCAAGGCAGCTATTGATGCCTGCAATGAAGTGGTAGAACGCATCAAAACAGAATTGCCTGTTTGGGGAAAGGAATTATTTTCTGCAGGACCCAATGGGGAAGACGAAACGCATCAATGGAAAGTAAATAAATAGAAATGGTCAACATCACACATAAATCAAATAGTTTACGACAGGCAATCGCAACAGCAACACTCACTGTTTCAAAAACTGAAACAATTGAAGCTATTCAAAATAAAACCGTTCCCAAAGGTGATGTGTTTGAATTTTCACGTGCTGCCGGTTTACTCGCCATTAAAAAAACAAGTGATGTAATTCCAGATTGTCACCCGTTGCCTGTTGAGTTTGCTTCCATCACACATGCCATTGATGGTTTAAGCATTCTTATTTCTGTTGAAGTGCATACCATTTATAAAACAGGAGTTGAAGTAGAAGCCATGCATGGTGCAGCCATTACTGCATTAACCATGTATGATATGTTGAAGCCATTGGATAAAGGGGTTGAAATTTCATCCATCAAATTGGAAAGTAAGAAAGGTGGCAAAACAGATTTTAAGGATGAACTGAAAGAAAGCATCCGCACAGCAGTGATCGTTTGTTCCGATGCTGTATCCGCCGGTAAAAAAGAAGATAGCAGTGGAAAAGCCATCATTGAAAAACTGCAGCAACATCAACTTACTGCTTCGGTATATGAAATAATTCCCGATGAATTTGATCTCATCCAATCAAAAGCCAAACAATACAGCAGCGAAGGATATCATCTAATCTTATTTACAGGTGGCACCGGTCTTTCACCAAGAGATGTAACGCCTGATGCCATTCAACCTTTACTCGATCGGGAAATTCCAGGTATGATGGAAGCTGCACGCAATTATGGTCAGCAACGTACACCGTACGCCATGTTATCAAGAGGTGTTGCAGGTTTTATTGGCAATTCACTTGTTATTACTTTGCCTGGTTCTACCAAAGGTGCTGAAGAAACGATGGATGCATTGTTTCCTTATATATTGCATTTGTTTCGTGTTGCAAAGGGTATGCGGCATAGTTAATCAACTTCAAATGATCAGCAAATACAGTTTTTAACTTCATAATAAAAAGCTGATTAAAATTATTGTTCAACTGATTAATGTCTGAAGTTAAGCGCAGTTTTTTAGAATACCCGATTGTCTGTATCGTAAGATATTCCATCTTTTTAGTAAAACCTGCCATTGGATTCCACCGCAACCTGTTCTACTTTCAAATCTTGAATTTCCAGTATTATACTGTTGAATCAACAGGAGCCTGACGATTGTATGAGGATAGC
>JAYUTS010000096.1:0-3798 GCA_043754995.1 Chitinophagaceae bacterium | reverse complement strand
ATGCTTCCCAATCGCTGGCGGTAATAGCTCCTCCACCAATTGAACGATGTGGAATAGATACCGATGTATTATCCTGCTGACCTCCATAAATACGATATGGAAACTGATTGTCGACATTGATGCGATAGAACTGTGCCGTGGGCATATTGTTTTGCAGACTCCATGTTCTTGCAAAGTTGACTGTTACGGAACAACCACCATCGTTACTGATGATCATATTGTTGCTGTTCTTCGGGTTGATCCAGAGATCATGATAATCGCCATGTGTACCACTCAGGTTCTCCCAAGTTTTACCGCCATCTCTTGAACGAAGTGCTGGCGCACTCAATACATAAATGGTTTGATCATTCAAAGGATCAATAAACAATTCAATATAATACCATGCACGTTGTATGAGACGATGATCATTTGTAACAAGCGACCAGCTTGCCCCTGCATTGTTGCTTACAAATAAACCACCGGCTTCTTTTTCACTATCGCTTTCAATGAGTGCATATACTTTTTCTGAATTGGAACGACTAACGGCAATGGACATCTTCCCCATTTCTGTTGGCAGTCCGTTCGTTAATTTATTCCATGTTTCACCGCCATCGGTTGATTTATACAAACCACTTCCTGCACCACCGCTGATCACCTGCCAGGGCTTGCGACCGTGTTCCCACATGGCTGCATACAATATGCGTGGATTGTTCATATCCATACTTAATTCTACACAACCTGTTTGTTCATTTACATACAACACATTTTTCCAGGTAGTGCCTCCATCTGTTGATTTATAAATTCCACGTTCTTTACTTTTACTATACAACGCACCTTGCGCTGCAACGAGTAATGTGTTGGGATCTTTTGGATGCACCACAATACGAGCAATATGTTGCGTGGCTTCAAGCCCCATTTGTTTCCATGTTTTTCCTGCATCGGTACTTTTATATACACCATCGCCATGATGTGTCATTACACCACGTACAGCATGCTCGCCCATACCTACATAAACAATGTTTGCATCGCTTTCAGGAACAGCAACAGCACCCACACTTCCTGTTTTAAAAAAACCATCTGAGATATTACCCCAGGTGAGTCCCAGGTCATCGGTCTTCCACAACCCACCACCGGTTGTTCCCATATAATAGGTATTGATATCGCCGGGTACCCCGGTGCCGCAGTTGGAACGTCCTCCCCTGAAAGGGCCGATGCTGCGCCATTTTACTGCTGAAAACTGTTTGTTGAAATCGGGTTTGGTTGTGTCGGGCTTGGGTTGTGCGTTGATAGTTGTTGCTGTGAGTAGAAAAGCAACGGCGAAATATTTCTGCATGCAGTATTGTTTTGGAAGAGTAATATAAAACATAACAGCGAAACTTCGCTCGTCTTTTCATTGTATTGAAGAGTGCTTCGCACTCTTTGTTTTCCTTTTCTTTTTGCTTCTCCAAAAAGAAACAAAAAGGAGCCCGATTTCCCCGCCTGACAGGACGGGCAGGGAATGACGGCCCGAAATCGGATTGTTCCCTGGTTAAGCATTTGTACTACTGTAGTAAAATACAGATGAGCATATATGATCAATTTATTTGCTGTTGCCCAACAAAGCTGTCATCCCGAGGAACGAGGGATCTGCTTGAATTAACCAATCCGATTTTCTTTATCTTGCCCACATGAAAACATACGTATTTCTTGTGCTCAGTTTGGCAGCATTACATTCTTCAGCACAGCAGGTAAAAATTTCAAAAAATATTCAACAGGCCATGAACAGGATCGATACCAATATGATCCGGTCGCATATTGCTTACTTAGCTGATGATAAATTAAAAGGTCGCCTGCCCGGTACTGAAGGTTACCAGATGGCAGTTGATTATGTGGTTGATCAATATAAAAAAATAGGCGTAGCACCCGGTGGAGACAATGGCGGTTATACACAAAAACTGATTTTGCGTAAGTCAGTCTTAAATAATAAATCTGCTGTTGCAGTATTAAAAGACAAACAGGGAAATATTGATTCATTAAACTTTGCAATTGATTACACAGCAGCACCCCACCCCATGCAGGCATCTGCATCTGCAAACGGATCATTGGTTTTTGCAGGTTATGGTGTAGAGATCCCCGGCGTATATTCTGATTATACAGGTGTTGATGTAAAAGGAAAAATTGTTGTGCTTGTAAGCGGCGCCCCGGATGGTTTAATGTCTACACTCACGGCACACTTTTCCAATGCAGGAAATAAAATGACCACTGCTTTTACAAAAGGTGCAGCAGGTGTGATCCTGATCAATATAACAACAAGACCTCCTTCCAATCCAAATCCTGTTCTTCAATCGAACGTGGCATTGAATCCTGATAAGTCTGTTGCTTATGGTCGTGGTTTTGTTGGCAATCTTGGTATTGTATTAAACGGTAACAAACCATTGCTCAACCGTTTGTTTATGAATTCAGGTAAAAATGCAGAGCAGGTCTTAGCTGATATTAAAAAAGGAAAGAACTCTTCTTTTGATCTGCCCTATACTATTAATGCATCTTATACCACAACGCATACTGATTTTGAAAGTTATAATGTTGTAGCTGTTATACCGGGATCGGATAAGCAGTTGAAAAACGAATATGTTGTTCACTCTGCTCACCTCGATCATTTGGGTATTGGCAGGGTTGTTAATGGCGATTCGATCTATAACGGTGCTCATGATAATGCATCGGGTGTTGCTTCCCTGCTGGAGATTGCAAGAATTTATAAATCATCTGCTGCAAAACCAAAACGTTCCATTTTAATTGTAATGGTAACGGGTGAAGAAATGGGATTGATCGGTTCTTCTTATTTTGCGGCGAATCCTACTGTACCAAAATCATCCATCGTGGCCGATGTAAATACAGATATGCCAACGGTGATTGCGCCTTTACTCGCTGTGGTTCCATTGGGTGCAGAACATTCAAGTATTATGAATAATGTACAATTTGCTGCAAACTATCTTGGCCTGGATGTAGAGAAAGATCCTGAACCAACTGAAAACCGTTTTGTACGCAGCGATCAATATAGTTTTGTGATGAATGGAATTCCTGCATTACATATTAAGTATGGCAACAAAACAAATATCCCCGGTTTTGATATGGTTGCATTTGTAAAACAATGGAGAGCGAAATACTATCATCAATCGGCTGATGGTTTAGATGGCATCTTCAACTTTACTGCTGCCAAAACCTATGTGCAATTAAATTTTCTTATCAGTTATTCCATTGCACAAACAACAGAACGACCAACATGGAATAAAGGTGATCTGTTTGGTACAATATTGAAATAAGTGATAAATAAAAAGGTGACACTGTTTAAGTGTCGCTTCTTTATAAAATAGTCGGTGAAAACGAATCCATCTTTACAAGCTTTATTTGCTTTACTTCATAACCAAGCCTTATTTCAACAATACAAATACCAGCTTTCATGTTGCCAACTATTTTGTCAATCAGCCTTTACAACGGCACTGGCGTTAATACTGTTTTCTCCCATTCTGCATATTTCTGTTTTAACTTTTTAAAAAGAGATGGGTTAGTTGCTTTCACATTATTTCTTTCTCCGGGATCATCTATAAGATTAAATAAAAATTCTCCTTCTTCTGTGAACAAGTATTTCCACTTACCATCACGAATAGCATTTTCTTTTCCGTTCTGGAAGAGACGCCAGAAAAAGGTACGGTCAATTGTTTTTTTCTTTCCCGTACAAACAGGTAATAGATTTACTCCATCTAATGGAAAAGCAGGATTTGGTTTTGCTCGGGCAATAGCAAGGATTGTACTAGTCCAATCCATTGTTATAGCTGCCTGTTG
>JAYUTS010000095.1:0-3804 GCA_043754995.1 Chitinophagaceae bacterium | reverse complement strand
GCACCAGTATTGATGGCATTGTTTTGCTCACCAAAATTCAACCTTCGGTCATTTTCAGTAATGAGCATGTGCTCAACGGACAAAATACATTAACAACTAAAGGTTCTTTGGCTGAACGGTTTGCGCAGGCAAGAAAATTATTTACACTGCTGTTGCTCGAAGATCTTTTTTTATGTAAGGAAATTGAAACTGCAATCAAACAGTTACAGCAAAACATCATCAAACATAAGCATGAATTAAATGAAGATGCGGAAGTTTGGGCCGAAAATCTGCTGCTGCAATTTGATGCAGAAAAAGCAGTTGCACAAAAGTTCATTCATCGTGTTTATGAACTGATGAAGGAAGAAGCGGTGATTGAAAAAAACCCTGCTTTGCAAAAAAGAATACAGGATGCGTCTGTCTATTTTCTGCCACGGCTAACAGCATTGCAGCAAGCTGTCAATAATCACTCCATCATTACCGAACATAAAACAGTTGCAGATGAAGTAAATGAACATCTCCAATCACTTTGTGTTGTACTCCATACCACCCTTTATTTATTGAAGTTTGGCAAGGAAACATTTTCTGTTGCTGATTTTTTGAAACATAAGCTGAACCTCGCTATTCCCCGTTTCCAGATCAGCAGTTATGCCAGTAAAAGAAAACAAACAGCATCAGATATCAGTCATGCTCAACTTTATTTTCAATTGAAAGAATGGAGAGACAGGGTTTGTGAAGAAAACAACCTGCCCATCTATATGCTTGCCAACAGTGCCAGTTTAATGGAGATCTGTAATTATCTGCCCCTTACAAAAGATCATTTAATCTTATTGAGTGGATTTGGAAAAGCAAAAGTTGAAAAGTATGGCGATGAGATTATTGATATGGTTGAACAATATTGCAATGAGCAGCATCTTGAAACAAATATGGAAGCTAAATCGGCTCATCCAAAACGTCAGCGGAAAGAATCATCTGCAAGCAATGCTGATAAAGTAAGTTCCTTTTCAGTAACCCTGCAATATTTCAAAGAAGGAAAAAATACAGAAGAAATTGCCCAACTCCGGAACCTGGCAAACAGCACCATTGAAGGACATTTAGCAGAGGCGGTTAAAACAGGAGACATTTCAATATTCAAATTAGTTACAGATAATAAAATTGAAATCATCAAAGAAGCAATTGTAAGTAATCCTGAAATGAAACATGGCGAACTGAAAGGGTTACTTGGCCCCGAATATACATTTGCCGAAATCAGAGCTGTAGTAAATCATCTTTCAAGAAGCAATAGTAATGCTGACATTGCAGGATAAAACAAAGTAATGCTGACAGTCATTTTTGACGATTTGCTTGCAAAATATTTATCAAAGCAGTACTTTAACTTTTGGCTTTATTTTCTGTCGAACTGCAAAAGAATGTTCACTTCAAAATTTACAACATGAAAAAATTCTGTTTTGGTTTAGTAGCAGTGTTTGCTTTAACTGTATTTAACTCGTTTACTTTTCAACCACAAGGCTGGCGTTTTATAGGAGATAAATGGGCCGCTTTTGGCCCCGACCGGGATGTATTAAGAGTGGGAGGCAATGATGCTTTCAGGCAAATTAAAATCAAGGTAACAGATGGCCCTTTAAGAATTGATGATCTGGATATCTATTTTGAAAATGGTGAAAAAATGAATGTTTCTTTAAAGAATGCATTCAGAGCAGGGCAGGAAAGCAGAGTAATTAATTTACCCGGTGGCGTAAGAAAATTAGACAGGGTTGAATTTCTGTATTCAACCATTGGCCGCTCAAAAGGGAGAGCAAGGATTGCAGTGTGGGGGAAACGGTAATTGTTAAATGATTACATGATTGAGCAGCAATTTTTTTTATTGCTTTCCTTCCAGCTTATTTACATACTCCAAAGAACCAAGTCTGAAGCGAAAAGGAATACCTGTTTTCTTTTCCAGTTTGTATTCACCAACGCACATAATACCCCAATGACTGAAAGGATTCCCGAGGTTTACCTGAACAAAAGGCTGTTTTTGGAAAAATAAAATTGATGAGCTTATAAGGTTAGGGGAAACAGTTAAAATTTTTACTGGAACCCAAGCTGAATGGGCACTATCTGCACTTAATTGCGCATGACCTGAAAGACTGAATGTTAAGAAAAGAACGACAGAAGCACAAAAATTGTTCCAATTTTTATTCATGAACGTATTTTTTGATAATTTAGCCCCCTGAACAATTGCAAAGTAACGAAAAAACTGTATCGGGTAAATGGCACTTAGTCAAGGATTACAACAAAAACTACTACAAAAACTATCACCACAGCAAATTCAGTTAATGAAGTTGCTGCAGGTACCTACGGCCAATCTGGAAGAACGGATTAAGGAAGAGATGGAAGAAAACCCGGCTCTTGAGCAAAGCGATGAGGATAGTGATGATCAGAATAACGAAGAGATCAAAGATGAATTTGACAGCAGTGAGGAGGAAAATTATGACCTCGATGGCAGTGAAGATGAATATGGAAGTCTCGACATCAACGATTATGTAAATGAAGGCGATGATGATATTGCTGATTACAGAACCAGGGAAGATAATTACTCTGATCAGGAAGAACGGAAAACCTCACCCGTTAAATTAGAAACCAGTTTTTACGAAGTATTGCTCCAGCAATTGGGTATGTTGAAACTGGATGAAAAACGACAGGTGATTGCAGAGCAAATTGCAGGAAGTATTGATGATGACGGTTACCTGCGCAGAGAAAACAGCGCCATTGTAAATGATCTCGCTTTTCGTCAAAACATTGAAAGTACTGATCAGCATATTGAAGAGATCATACATCTAATACAGCAATTCGATCCGCCCGGTATCTGTGCCCGTAACCTGCAGGAGTGTTTGCTCATTCAGTTAAGGCATAAACTAAAAACAAATGCTTCAAAAGATATTCAAACAGCCATCCTCATTCTTGAAAAATACTTTGATGAGTTTACCAAAAAACATTACGAAAAAATACAAAGAAGTCTTTCATTGGATGATGAGCAACTGAAAGCAGTTATTCAGCAAATCATCAAGCTCAACCCAAAACCGGGCGGAAACGTTGGTGAAATAAATAAAGCTGAAACCTATATTGTGCCCGACTTTTATATCCTCAATACCAACAGTAAACTGGAGTTGACATTAAACTCCCGCAATGCACCCGATCTGCGCATCAGCGAAGGTTACAGGGATATGCTCAAAGAATATGACAGGGGCAGCAAAAGAGATAAAAGACAAAAAGAAGCCGTGATGTTCATCAAACAAAAAATTGATGCAGCACGTTGGTTTATTGATGCCATCAAACAACGGCAGAATACGTTGCTGCATACCATGGGTGCAATTATGAAACACCAGGAAGAGTTTTTTCTTACCGGCGATGAAACATCACTCAAGCCAATGATCTTAAAAGATATTGCTGAAAAAACCGGGCTCGATATTTCAACTGTAAGTCGTGTGGCCAACAGTAAGTTTGTACAAACCGAGTTTGGAACTTACCGGTTAAAATTTTTCTTTAGCGAATCATTGAGTACAGAAAGTGGTGAAGAGGTTTCAACAAGAGAAGTAAAGAAAATATTATTTGATATGGTTGATGCAGAAGATAAACGCAAGCCATTAAGTGATGAACGCTTAACGGAATTACTTCAGGAAAAAGGCTATAATATTGCACGCAGAACGGTAGCCAAATACAGGGAGCAACTCAATATTCCTGTGGCGAGGTTACGTAAACAGCTATAAAGTATGGAACAAATGATCGTGAATGAAAATGGAGGTATGCGTGTTAGTTCAAATCTGCATGCACCTGTTGTAAAAG
>JAYUTS010000094.1:0-3823 GCA_043754995.1 Chitinophagaceae bacterium | reverse complement strand
AACCAGAAAGAAGGAACCCGGATTGTGATCGATCTCAAGCGTGATGCAGTTGCCAACGTTATCGTTAACCAGTTATATAAATTTACGGAGCTTCAAACATCATACGGCATCAACAATGTGGCGTTGGTGAAAGGACGGCCAAAGACTTTGAATCTGAAAGATTTGATTGCAGAGTTTGTAGATTTCCGGCATGAAGTAGTTATTCGTCGTGCAAAATTTGAATTAAGAAAAGCACAGGAACGTGCACATATTTTACAAGGGTATCTTATTGCACTTGATCATTTAGATGAAGTAATTAAATTGATCCGTAATTCACCCACACCTGATGTAGCAAAAGAGAACCTGATCAATGCAGGTTGGGGCCTGGATGAGATACAGGCCAAAGCCATACTGGAACTGCGTTTGCAACGCTTAACCGGCATGGAGAGGGATAAGATCAAGAATGAGTATGATGAACTGATGAAACTCATTGCTCATTTAAATGAATTGCTGAGTAACGAAACCATGCGTTTTGAACTCATCAAAACAGAATTGCTGGAGATTAAAACAAGATTCGGCGATGTGCGTAAAACAGAGATCACTTATTTAGATGACGAAGTACGTATTGAAGACCTTATCAAAGAAGAAGATGTGGTCATCACCATTTCGCATCATGGTTATATCAAACGTACATCAGCATCTGAATACCGTCAGCAACGACGTGGTGGCCGTGGAGCAATCGGAAGTAAAACAAGAGAAGAAGATTATGTAGAGCATCTCTTTGTTGCATCTACCCATCATACATTGTTATTCTTTACTGAAAAAGGCAGATGTTACTGGTTGAAGAGTTATGAAATTCCCGAAGGCGATAAAACAAGTAAGGGTCGTGCAATTCAAAACCTGATGCAATTACCCCCCGATGATAAGGTTCGGGCCATTATTGATGTAAAAAACCTCGACGATGAAGAATTTGTAAAGAATCATTACATTGTACTTTGTACCAGGAAAGGCATCATTAAAAAAACACTTTTGGAAGATTTTAGCAGACGTCGTGCAACCGGAGTGAATGCTATTAACATCATTGAAGGCGATCAGTTACTGGAAGCTAAGATGACTGACGGGAACAGTGAGATCATGATGGCCGTAAAAAGTGGCCGTGCAATTCGCTTCCCTGAAGCTAAAGTAAGACCTACAGGTCGTGGTGCTATTGGTGTTGCGGGTATTGAAGTGGACAATGAGAATGACGAAGTGGTTGGTATGATTTGTGTAAACAAGGACGATACATCCAGAACAGTACTGGTGGTGAGTGAAAAAGGATACGGAAAACGTACGGCATTTGAAGAATACCGGATGACCAACAGGGGAGGAAAAGGAGTGAAGACCATCAATGTAACTGATAAAACAGGAGCCCTGGTTGGTTTGCTTGAAGTAACAGAGAAAGAAGACCTGATGATCAGTTGTAAAAGCGGTGTAACCATTCGCATGAAAATGAACCAGATCAGTGAGCAGGGAAGAGCAACACAGGGTGTAAAACTGATCAGGGTAGATGAAGGCGATGAAATAGCAGCTATCACAAGATTGGATGACAGCAATGATGAGGAGGATGAAACAATCGAAATCATGGAAACCCCTGATACACCAGATTCACCTGAAACAACTGATATTCAACAGTAAGAAATAATAACTATCAAATAAAAAGGAAAAATGAAAAAATTTCTTTTCTCAGCGATTGCTGCAATGTTTTGTCTGGCTGTAACAGCCCAGGATATGAAAAAAGTACGTGGCTTTTTCGACAAGAAAGATTGGGTTAAGTCAAAGGAATCAATTGATCTTACACTGGCCAATGAAAAGGAACAGAAGAATTGGGAAGCCTGGTATTACAAGGGACTTATTTATCGTGAAGTTGCGAAAGATGCAAATCTCAAAGCAAGCACGCCTGATGCATGGATACAATCATTTGAAGCTTATCAGAAAGCGATGGAGTTAGATCCAAAACAGGCTGAAGCTTTTATGGCCTTGCGTAGCTATCCTGTTTTTGATAATTACCTGGAATTACAAAGAGAGGCTAACAAGTTCTATAATGATAAGGATTATGGAAACGCTCTGTTACTGTATAAACAAGCCGACCAGGTTGGCCGGTTTATTTATAAAAACAAATGGGCTTTAAGTGAGGTTGATACCATCCTGTATTATTATGCAGGTGCTGCTGCCATGCAGATAGAAAAAATGGATGAAGCCATCGCTTACTTTCAAAAAATATGTGATGCAGAGATAGGTGGTGAGGGTTTTGATGTTTGTTATCGTTATGTAACTTATCATTACGATAATAAAAAAGATACAGCCAATGCACAAAAATATGCAGCATTGGGTCGCAAACTTTACCCGAATGATACGTACTACGACAAACTGGATCTTGATAAAGCCAAGAAGAAAGGTGTAGGTCCTGATTTATTTAAGCAATATGAAGTAGTGATTGATAAGGAACCAAAGGACTACGAAATGCGTTATGATTATGCAGCCGAAATATTTAACTGGTTGTATATGGAACAAAAAACACCAGCAGGAGAAAAGGTTGCTTATTTTGAAAAGATTGTGTCTCAATTAAAAACAGCTATCACAACAGATCCCAAACAGCCGGATGCTTATTTATTATTAGGGAAAACCTTTTTTAATGAAGCGGCAGCCATCCAGGATGAATTGAAGTTAATCAAGGGAACAACTCCTGCAGACACTCAAAAGAAGGCAGAATTAAAAAAGAAAATGGAAGACCGTATGAAGGAAGCCATTCCTAATCTTGAATCAGCATTGGGTATCTATGAAGCAATGACAGCAGATCAGATGAAAGATAAACGCACAAAGAATGAATATAAAACAACGTTGTACCTGTTAACCGATGCTCACCGTTTTCTGGGTAATACTGAAAAAGAAAAAGCATACCAGAAAAAATATGATGCATTGAATCAGTAATGCAAATAAATTGAATTGAGAAAAAGGCTATCCAAACAGATAGCCTTTTTCTTTACATTTAAGCAAACAAGTTGATATGTCTTTACTGTTAAACAGAACTCAATTCGGTAATCCTGCAAATGCAGGGAATGTATTAAGCAAAGAAGAAGCTACTCAATTATTGAATGACTGGGTAAAGAATGAACGTCTGCAACTCCACATGAAACAGGTTGCTCATTTAATGAAAAGCTGGGCTGCAGAAAATGAAGGTTTGGATGAAGCCGGTCAATGGCGTTGGGAAATGGCGGGCTTGCTGCATGATGCAGATTGGGATCAGTGGCCTGATCAACATTGCAAAAAAATCATTGAAGAACTGGAGGCCAGGAATATTGATCCGGAGATCATACATGCTATTGCCAGCCACGGGCCCAATCATTTTGGAGTAGAACCTGAAACACAAATGGATAAGATGCTATTTGCCTTTGATGAATTAAGCGGATTGATTCATGCATATTCTTTAATGCGCCCCGAAGGTTATGCAGGCATGGAATTAAAAGGTGTGAAGAAACGATTAAAAGAAAAAAGTTTTGCAGCGAATGTAAACAGGGAAGAGATTGCTGATGCAATGAACAGGGCTGGGATGGAATTGGATACGATCGTACCGTTTATCATAGAGAAGCAGCAAATGTGATGATTAAATTGCCATAAACGACTTTTACATAATTGTTATTATCACAGTTTCGTTGCATCTATACTCTTACCATTCGTTTTACTGCCAGCTTATGACTTTGCATTGAAATTTGCGGGATTACCGAATTGAGTTCTGTTTAACAGTAAAGACATATCAACTTGTTTGCTTAAATGTAAAGAAAAAGGCTATCTGTTTGGATAGCCTTTT
>JAYUTS010000093.1:0-3831 GCA_043754995.1 Chitinophagaceae bacterium | reverse complement strand
ACCCTGCTGTAATGAAAGATTAAACCATTGGTATAATAGCGGTCCTTGCCTTGCAACAGGTAGCGGTCGTTATCGGTGATGAGTGTTAACTGTTGTGAAAAAGATTTTGAACTTTTTAGTTGCCCTTGTGAACAAAAAGATAAAAAAAGCAAAATGGCAAAACAGCCAATTTTGTTTGGTAAGTACGATGCGGACATAAAAAACAATTAGTTTTGGTGGCCTAAGCTAATTTCAAAAGCTGAAATAAGCAAATCTTTACCATTGTAAGTTGCAGACCAACAAAATCAGGTAAGGCCGAATTCATACCGCTATCGTCTCAATCTCCCCTTCCTTAGGCAAAAGGCAATGGATAGTTTTATACAAACAAAAATTGATCCCATGCGTACACTATCCAGTTTTACTTTTTTGTCGCTTTTGGATGTGTTGCTGCAATCAAGTAGTTTTAAATGAATTCAACTTTATTTTACACGGATTATGAATTGGTATAATGTAAATAATATCGATACGATTGATTCGCCTGCGCTGCTGCTGTACAAAGAACGTGTACAACAAAACATCAACCGTGCAGTAGAGATGATTGAAGATGTAAGCCTGCTTCGCCCACATGTAAAGACGAATAAAACTGCTGAAGTGTGTGCAATGATGATGGCGGCAGGTATTACAAAATTTAAATGTGCAACTATTGCAGAAGCAGAAATGCTGGCAATGCTTCATGCAAAAGATGTACTGTTGGCTTATCAGCCTGTTGGCCCGAAAGCAAAACGGTTGTTGTTATTGCAACAGCAATATCCACAAACAGGATTCAGTTGCGTTACAGATAACCCGGATACAGCAAAGGCTTTATCAAATTTGTTTTCGGCCCATAACGAAACGATCAATGTATTGATTGATCTCAACACGGGTATGAACAGAAGCGGCATCAAACCTGCAAAAGCATTTGCATTAGTTGAACAGTTGATCACATTACCCGGCATTCAATTAAAAGGCCTGCATGCATACGACGGGCATTTGAGAGATACAGATCTGCAGCAACGTCAGCAAAAAAGTGATACAGCTTTTAATGAAGTACTTGAACTGGCAACACAAATTGAAACGCTTATCAACAAACCAATAACAATTGTTGCCGGCGGCTCTCCTACTTTTCCTACACATATAAAACGCAATATTGAATGCAGCCCCGGCACATTTGTTTTCTGGGACTGGGGTTACAAGCACCAGGTTCCTGATGAGCCATTTGATTATGCAGCGCTTGTTCTTACACGGGTGATCTCCATTGTTGATGATCAAACGATCACTACCGATCTTGGGCATAAATCGGTTGCTGCAGAAAATCCATTTCCACGTGTTCATTTTTTAAATGCTCCCGATGCTACGCCCATTTCACAAAGTGAAGAACATTTGGTATTGAAAGTAACAGATAGCAACGCATTTAAAGTAGGCGATGTATTATATGGTGTGCCGGTTCATATTTGTCCTACTGTTGCTTTGTATGATAAAGCAGTTGTTGTTGAAAACAACGAGGCTGTAACAACATGGAATGTTTTGGCAAGAGACCGAAAGATAAATGTGTAGTTGTATTGCGATGGATGGGGGACTATAGACGATATGTCGCTTTTACTTATCATTAGTAATGGATGATATATCGCAGACGACCTCATTCACCATTCACTATTCACCATTGACAACTCACCATCTCACAATTTAATATTCAACGTTACACTTGGTAAAACCGGAAACAAAGAAACCTGTCTTGCTTCTACTTTATACTAAAGTATGCCAATCGGCAGGGAAAATAAATTATGCTATAACTAACTTTCTTCGGGCTTTAACTTTCTGACTTAAAAATTCTTTTAAAAACCCTTTTAAACTGAGGTCTTCATCTAAATCGGGCCAATGAATTCCAACACCACTACCAACAAGTGTGTAGTTCTTTAAACGTTTTACGCTGGCATTTTTTAACCCCATATAATTTTTTACAGGCGCAACAAAAGTAAGATTCGTATTCAGATGAATGATTAGCTTATCGTTTTCAGGACTCATTTCTAAAGAAGTAATTCTTAACCCCTCTTTGAAAATAATACTCTCGATAGCATCATATTTATTATGAGAAATATTCATTCCATTTTTGTTTAAACGTTAAAAGATTAGATGCTGCAATACTGTTAATTATTTTTTTTTCTTTTGAAGTAAACCCATGCATGTATGCCACTTTAACAACAGGCTCAAGCCATATTTTCCCTTCTGCTCCACCTTTCGCAACATGTATATGTGTTGGCTCATCATTTTCATTACTCCAGAAAAAGAATCGAAACCCTTGTTCGTTCAATACTGTTGGCATCTATGCAATTTAATATTTTTTTCATCGAAAAGATAAAGAATAACCAAAGTATATCCTAATTCCAGAAACTTAAATAGCGTTGTAACAATTCACATTCACCATCTCACAATTTAAAATTCAACGTTACACTTGGCAATACTGGAAACAAAGAAACCTGTCTTGCTTCCACTTCCAATGTTCCCTGTAATGGATTTCCTTTTTGATCGTAGTAAATAAAATAAGGATTCTGCCGGCTGTATGCATTATATACACTAAACACCCATTCTGTTTTCAGCTTGCGTACTTTCTTTGGTTGCGGTGTATAAATAGCCGCCAGGTCTAAACGATGATAAGCTGGTAAACGATATTGATTGATCTTACTGTACTGCTGAGTTAATACACCATCTACCAAAAAGAAACGTTCGGGTAATGTAAAAGAACTACCTGTTCCATAAACAAACACGGCTGAGTATTTCCATTTCTTTCCTTTCTGGTAATTGGCAACCATACTCATATCATGGCGGCGATCGTAACGGCCGGGATATTTTTCTCCATCATTTAAGCCGGGAAATTTGCGCCAGGTCCATGACAATGTATAACCGATCCAGCCCGTTAAGTTTCCTCTTGCTTTGTTTATATAAAACTCAGCACCATAACTCCAGCCCTTGCCAAATACAAAACTTTCTTCAGGATCACCAATGCCCGGTGTGTATCCTTCTTTATACTCAATCTGGTTCTGCATGGTTTTGTAATAGAGTTCAACTGATGTTTCCCAGAGATTATCCTTGAAATTTTTAAAGAAGCCTGCTGCATACTGCCAGCCTATCTGTGGTTGTACACGATGTGTACTGGGCACCCAGATATCAGTAGGCAATGTTGTACCTGCATTGCTCACTAAATGAATAAACTGAAGGTTCCGTGTAATAGCAGCCTTAATGGATGTTTCATCATTCAATGCATAACGCATGGTTACCCTTGGTTCTAATCCACCATAGGTTTTAATTCCTTTGCCCCTGCCAAAAACGGTGCTGTCTAATACATTTTGATTCTCATCTTTTACATACAAAGTATAAGGACCTACTTGTTGAAAAGAAGTATATCTCAACCCGTAATTAATTTTGAGTGCATCATTTACTTCCCAATCGTCCATGATATAAGCAGCAATTTCATGTGCAAATTTATTATTGACTGATGAGGGTTTGAATTCGATATCACCACTCTTGCCGCTGGTTGTTTGCGGATTGAATTTGTGAAACGTATAATTCAATCCATATTTTAATTGATGACCTGTGATGGGATAGTAATCGAAATCAATTTTAGCGGTTACATCACGGATGGCTGAGTTGAGGTTGATCTCAAAATTACTTTGTCTGCCACTAAAGGCAAACTGGTAATCGTTCCACACCAATGAGGTGTTGGCAAATAATTTACTGTTGAACACATGGTTCCAACGAACAGTACCCGTTGAATTACCCCATGGTATTCTTGCATAAAAACTTCTTTCCTTGTTATTA
>JAYUTS010000092.1:0-3838 GCA_043754995.1 Chitinophagaceae bacterium | reverse complement strand
TTTACTATTGAATTATCTGTTGCCAATGCCCAGTTAAATAATAAGGTATTGGTAACAACATTTGTATTACCATAAAACACACTCATGCCTTGTTTAGGTGCAGCATCACGGTAACGTATATTCAGCTTTTTGTTACTGGATAAAGTAACCGGCAGACCATTTGATGTTAGTTTAATCTGTAATGCTCCACCTGATTCTAAAGGATAACGATTAACACTTGTATGAATACCATAACGGATAAAGTCTCCTTTTTTCTGTAAGAGTACATACTCAATTTTTAACCCACTTGTTAATGTTGTTGTTCCATTCACTAAAAGCCCGTTTAAGGGAAACGAGAACTGAAGACCTGCACTCGTTGATAAAGCCGTATCCAGCAACAAATTGTTCACTTCAGCAACACTGAAACTTCCTTCCAGGTTCCTCGATAAAATTTGAACTTGTGAACTGGTAGTAATGTTGGTTGTCCATGCACTATCTAATTGTTGCCCTTCATTGGGAACAAATTCATTTGTGTCTTTTTTGCAGGAAGCCAAAAGCAAAACTGCAAGGAGAACATTTGTAATAAAAAATAATTTCTTCATAATCTGGATTTAAAATAGGTGCCTTTCCTGGTTGCTTACTCTGGAAACATCCGTACCTATTTGATACTTATTTTATCTGTACCGCTGCTTTTCATTAAATAAATTATACCGGATGCCCAGTTGCATACCCGTAGTTGTATAACGTTGATTTACAAAATTGGTGCTTTGTGTAACCGGCCTGAAATTGTACCTGAAATAGGGCTCAGCAAAAATTTGCAGCCGCTCATTCATACGTTTGTAAACTGCAAAGCTTGCAAAAACACTTATCCCGATATTACTGCGCCAGTTATTAGGTCCGCTTCCTCTTGCAGTAGAAATTTTTACGGGATTAAATGTTGTATCCAGCACTTCGCCACGGTAGAAGGAAACGACATTAAATACAGGTCCTGCATTCACTGAAAATGCCAGTATTTCAGGATTTCCAAACTCATAAGAAAATATAACAGGAATATCAATAAACCGATAGCGGTTATATGTTGTACGATAACGTGTCCCCGTTTGTTCAAAATAAGTAGTATCCCTGATGAATAATGTGTCGCCCGGTGCCCTGATGACAGTTCGGATGGTTATGATCTGTGTAATCTGCTTTTCATTTTCATTCACAATCTTTAAGCGCTCATTGATCTGCGAATAATTAACACCGGCTTTGAGTAAAGTTTTCTCTCCTATATTTTTGGCTATCCTTACACCAGCACTGAAACCATTGCGGTTGTCTTCACTTGTTCTGCGTTGTGCGATATAATTATTCAGGTTAGCAGAATTTGAAAAACTCCGCATTGTATAATCGGGTGAGCCATAAACTTCAATATACAAATCGTTGCGGCGTGGGCCATTTACAGTTGGGCAATTTGGGCCAACAGTTCGTTGAGGAACATTACCTAAACGAAAGTCCTTTAATGAACTCCTGTAAGCAGCTACACTTGTAAAACTCAAAGTAAATTCTTTTGCAGCGGTTTGCTCGCCGGTTTTATTCAATTGAGCAGGTTGAAGATTTATATTTCCTGTTTTCTTATTGTGTGTTTTCTGTTGTGAATTGATTTCTGCATTATTTTCTTTAATGAATGATTTGCTTTGCTTGTTAATTTTTAATGGAGCAGCAGGAGACGTATTATTTACTACATCCGCTTCATTCTTTCCGGTTTCTGCTTTAGGATCAATACCCGTAGCTAATCCGGGGTTTTCATTACCCTGTTTTTTTATAACTGTATTGCTATTTGTTGTGGGTGAGCCCGGTTGTTTTTGCTCATTTTCAGTTTGTACTGTTGTTGATGTTTGATTCGTATTGTTTGTGTTTTTTTGTTCAGTAGTTGTTGTTAGTAATTGTTCCTGGTTACTATGTTTTATAACAGAATCCCAGGTAAGATAAACCATGCCCGACAGGGTTAACAGCACAATGCCGGTTAACCAGAATCGTTTAAAAAAGAAGAAGCCTTTTTTATCGTCTTTTTCTTTTTCACGAATGCGTTCCCATACATGCATGGGTGCACCTGAGTTATGTTGACCCAGTTTGTCTTTTACGAATTCATCAAATAATTTATCTGTCATACCGCAATGCTTTTTTGCATTTTGAGAATTTCATTTTGTAAATACCTTCTTGCTTTTACCAATTGAGATCTGGATGTACTGTCTTTTATATGCAGCATCTCTGCAATTTCTTCATGGCTGTATCCTTCAATGATATGGAGGTTAAAGACCAGTTTATATCCTTCAGGTAACCGATGGATGAGTTTCAATAATTCTGCTTCATTGAGGTGTGTATAAACTGAAGGATCTATTCCACCAACACTGGCTGCTTCAGGTTGTACCTCATCAAACTTCATTTTCTTCTTTTGACAGTATTTCAAAGCTGTATTCACCACAATCCTGCGAATCCATCCTTCAAACGACCCTTCAAACTTAAATTGTGAAATATTCCTGTAAACTTTAATAAAAGCATCCTGCAGCATATCCTCGGCTTCCATCCTGTCTGTGGCATAACGCAGGCAAACAGTCAGCATCTTACCGGCAAAACGCTCAAAGAGCTGTTGCTGGCATTGCTGATCACTTTTGATGCAGCCATGGATTAGTTGGTGGTCGGTTAATATCAGAATTGGATGATTAATTTTTATGAATAGATGCCTGTGTATTCACTTTTCGCTGCCCGGCAGGCTAAATACCTGAACAAAATTAATTAAACCCAGAGTTTGCAGTAGCAAAATCTGCCCGTAGGGTCGACGAGCAAAGCTATCTGACTCTGACCGAAGCGTCATGAGCCGACGAAACAAAGTTTGTCGGGGTTAACCCTGACAAAAATTGGGTTTCACCCAATTTTTGTCACTGCTTCGCAGAAATTTTGCTGCTGCAAAATTTGGGTAAAACCAAAAAGGGCAGCAATATGAGCTACCCTTTTGTATTTCAGGAATTGAAACTTACATGCCCATATCCATCTTTTTCTGTTTGAGGCTGTTTAACGATGGATCCATTTCAATGGCCTTATCGCACAAAGCCATGCCCTTATCTTTCTGTCCCATTTTCTGGTAACACATACCAATCATATACAAGGCCCTTGCATTTTTATTATCAAACTGCAACACCTGGTCCCAGTTATTAATAGCATCCTGGTAACGGCCGCCTTTGTATTGCGACTCAGCAAGAGTATATCGGATAGAAATACTGCTGGGTCTTTTTTCAATAGACTTTTCAAGCATTTCGGTTGCCTTGGCAAAATTTCCAAGATTCATATAACAGTATGCAACACTTTCGAAATAATCAGCATTCTGAGCCCAGCCACGTTGTGCAGCCAGTTCAAACATCGCAATGGCGTTCTTATCATCAGGGATGGCATAATAAACCATGCCCATTTCAAATACATAACGTGCATTTTTCTGATCAATCTCAGATGCCTTTTTATAATAAGGAATGGCTTGCTTGTATCGCTCCATTTCCATATAACTGCGCCCAATGGTATAAAACAGAACGGCATTAGCTGTATCAGTTTCGGCAGCATAGAGCAAACGGTTGATGGCCACGGGATAATTTTCAAGATAGTAATTACTCATGCCGGCGATATAATGCATGGGCTTATCCTTGTGTAGTTTCTCCCATTTCTCAGTAAAGCTTAACGCATCCTGATGACGGCCCAGGTTAAAATATAAATTCGCTAATTGCTGAAAAGTAGCTTCGTTGTTGGGTTCCAACCTATGCCATCTTGTAAAAGCATCTACTGCCTGGCGATAGTTACGGCTTTCAATACCGTACTCTCCCATTTCTTTCAATGC
>JAYUTS010000091.1:0-8869 GCA_043754995.1 Chitinophagaceae bacterium | reverse complement strand
TTGGTATTTGTGCCGTATTACCAGCAAACAACCAGTTGGTTTGCCAGATAGTTTTCCATTCAGCATCAAACAAACTTTGGTTAGTATAAAAAGCTTGCTCCAAACTAAAACCCGGCTTTTGGCGATAAATTAGTTCTTCTAATTGCGACTGTTTCATTAAAAAAATTGGAGATATAAATATACTTTTTAATTTAGTCACCGCCTCAACTTTCACAGGGACAATGATGAAAAATACCCGGTACCATATCCCTATTTTTGCTGATTAAGTACTACCTTAAAGCCGTATGAAAAATAAGGTTAAAAGCTTACTGGCTATTCTTATTTCTTTCCTCTTTTTTAGTGTTACAGTCATTGCACAACCATTTCTTGAAGAGATACAGGCTTTCAAAAAAATGGATAGCATCAGCATGCCGGCAAAAAAACAAATTTTGCTGATAGGCAGTTCTTCTTTTACTATATGGAAAGATGTGCAATCCTATTTTTCCGGTTACCCGATTTTGAATCGTGGCTTTGGTGGATCATCACTACCCGATGTGATACGGTATAGCGATGATGTTATTTTCAAGTATCAGCCTAAACAAATTCTTATTTATTGTGGTGAAAATGATTTCGCTGCCAGCGATACCGTTTCAGTAGAAACTGTTGTCAGCAGGTTCAAAGAATTATTTTATTTAATAAGAAAGCAATATAAAAAAGTGCCGGTCGCTTATGTGTCGATGAAACCAAGTCCCAGCCGGAAACACCTGATGCCAAAATTTGATGCTGCCAACAAAGCCATACAACAATTTTTAGCTACCAAAAAGAAAACCGCTTTCATTGATGTGTATCATCCCATGTTAAAACAAGACGGCACTCCAATGACTGATATTTTTCTGGGAGATGAATTGCATATGAATGCCAAAGGCTATGCTATCTGGCAAAAAGTGCTATTGTCTTATTTAAAAAAATGAGTCTTGACAAAATGAGATTTAAATTAATAACATGTATTTCATTTTTAGTTTTATCCATATACACCTATGCACAAAAGGAAGTACAGCTATCATCACCCGATGGGAATATCGTTTTTAAATTAAAAGCCAATGAAACTACTCCTGCCTATTCTGTTATTTATAAAAAAAGTAAACTGATTGACAATTCATCGCTTAATGTTGAGGTGGAAGGTAATGGAGCTTTACAAAAAGTTATTATTAGTAAAGTATCTCCTGTTAAGGAAGTAAATGAAAACTATACATTGGCTGTTGGCAAAGCAAGCAGGGTACACAATCATTACCGGCAAACCATCATCTATTTACAGGGTAAAATAAATAAAGAGTACAAAGTTAATATAGAAGTAAAGATTTTTAATGACGGACTTGCTTTCCGATATTTATTTCCCAAACAGCCGGGAAAGACTTCTTTTACATTGCTCGAAGAAAAAACACAATTCAATTTAGTCGGCGATCCCATTGTAAAAGCACTGCCACTTCCCAATTTTACTTCATCGCATGAAGGATTTTATATAACAACTCCATTCAGTAAATTAAAAGAAGATACGTTGCTTGACATGCCGGCTTTATTCCAGTTTCCCAATAAAATATTTATGGCTATCACCGAAGCAGCGTTGTTGGATTTTGCCGGAATGTATTTGATAAAACGGAAAGGTATTTTAAATAGCCAGCTTTCACCATTACCCAATCAGGCAGGCATAAAAGTAAAAGCGATACTGCCTCATAAAAGTCCGTGGCGGGTATTCCTGATCAGCGACAGAGTGGGTGCATTGATCGAATCAAATATCATCACCAGCTTAAATGAACCATCAAAAATAAAAGATGTAAGCTGGTTGCAACCGGGCACTGCCACTTTTCCCTGGTGGAATGGAACTATTATTCCTGATAGCATTAAAGGGGGCAATAATTTTAAAACCAATAAATACTATATTGATTTTTGTGCTGCTAATAATATAAAATATCATACGGTGGTGGAGTATGGTGGGCATGAATGGTACACCAATGACGGAGAGGGTTATCAACCCGGAAAAAATTTCGACATCACAAAACCGGTAGATGGTTTAGATATGAAACAGATTTGTGATTATGCCAAATCAAAAAATGTTGGTGTAAGGGTGTGGACACATTGGAAAGCTCTGTATCCAAAACTGGATGAAGCTTTCGCAAAATTTGAACAATGGGGACTAAGTGGAATGATGGTGGATTTTATGGACAGAGATGACCAGGAAATGGTAAACATTCAAACGGAAATTTTAGAAAAAGCAGCAAAGCATCATTTGCATATTCAGTTTCATGGTGCCTATAAACCTACCGGGCTTCACCGTACTTATCCCAATGAATTTACGAGAGAAGGTGTGATGAACTATGAATATGACAAATGGGATAAATTAGTAACTCCCAACATGGATATTGAAATTCCTTTTACAAGAATGTTGGCAGGTTCTACTGATTATCACCTGAGTGGTTTTAATGCGTTGCCTGTTTCAAAATTTGTAGCACAAAATAGTAAGCCCTATGTAATGGGCACCCGTTGCCATATGCTGGCCATGTATGTGGTGTTAGAAAATTACCAGGGAATGGTGTGTGATTATCCGGATGCGTATATCGGTGAACCTGGTTTTGAAGTATTGCAACACATACCTGTTACATGGGATGAAACAAAAGTGATAGCTGCGGAAGTGGGAAAATATATTTCTATTGCAAGAAGAAAAAAAGATAGCTGGTATATCGGAACAATAACAGATAGCACGGCAAGAAAAATAAATATCCAACTCGATTTTTTACCCGTGGGAAAATATACGGCAGAGATATACAGTGATGCAGCCGATGCGAATGAAAATGCCAATCATCTTACAAAACAAATAATGACAGTAGATAAAAATAAAAGGTTGAACTTATCAATAGCTGGTGGAGGAGGGAACATTATTATTTTGAGGAAAGAAAAAAGTAAATGAGTTAAAAGAATGCATAATCAGCAAGCAGTCTATTTAATGTTTTCAAGCATCAGCATATGAGAAGATTTATGGCGGCGAACCAATGTATATTTTTAATTGCGGTAAGTTATTTACTATTCGGCTGCTCCAAGCCTGCAGCCGTTACTAAAATTGCTTTTGGCAGTTGCGGAGATCAAAACGAACCGCAACCCATTCTGGCTCTTGCTGCTGAACAACACCCTGACCTATTTATTTTTCTGGGTGATAATATATATGGCGACACAGATAATATGGATACGCTGAAAGCAAAGTATGATTTGCTGGGAGCAAAACCAGAATTTCAACAATTGATGAGCAGCACCAAAGTGCTGGCTACATGGGATGATCATGATTTTGGCCGCAATGATGCAGGCAAACATTATCCTTTTATCAGCCAGTCAAAAGAAATATTCCTTGATTTTTTTAAAGAACCTGCCGAAAGTGAAAGAAGAAAACATGAAGGCATTTATCATGCAGAATACATAAAGTATGGTGATAAAAAGGTGCAGGTGATACTGCTTGACAACCGAACATTCAGAAGCGATCTGTTATTGTATGATACATTGGCTAAACTTCCGAGAGAGCATTATTTCTATACTCCCGATTATAAACCGCATACTTCTGCCGATAGCATTCTGCTGGGAGAAGCACAATGGAAATGGCTCGAAGAAGAATTGAAAAAACCAGCCGATCTTCGTCTTGTGGCCAGTGGGTCGCAATTTGGCATTGAATACAACGGCTATGAAGCATGGGCCAATTTTCCGCATGAGCAAAAAAGAATGCTGGAGCTGATAAAGAAAACGAAAGCGGATGGAGTTATGTTTTTAACAGGTGATGTGCACTATGCCGAAATTTCGAAACTGGAAGAACCGGGATTGTATCCTATATATGATATAACATCAAGCGGTATCACTTCTACCTGGGATTTTCCTACGCAGAATATACACAGGATCGAAGGGCCGGTGATGGATAATCATTTAGGATTGCTGACGATCACCTGGAAAAAAGATCCGGTGATAAGAATGGAAATCATTGATAAAAAAAATAATAGCAGGATTGAATACACGATTAAGCGGAGTGAAATAAGTATGAGTGATGAGTAGTGAGTGATGAGTCGTGAGTCATGAGTTGTGATGCTTCCCCTCCTTGGAGGGGCGAACTAAGTGTTTTATATACTTTAGGAAATTGGGGTGCCTGCCCGACTGAGTCATTCAGGCGGGGGTTGCTGAATAGAATTACCGGACGTACAAGAGTGCGACGCAACAGACGATGCTCAGGGAACCGCAGTTGATAAAATAAAAATAAAAAATAAGCACATGAAAAAATGGTTGTTTCTATTGGTAATGGCAGTGGCAGTAAGCAGCCATGCCCAGGATGCAAAAATGAAATCCTTCATTGATAACTTGATGAAGAAGATGACTGTGGAAGAAAAAATCGGTCAACTGAATTTACCGGGCAGTGGAGATATTGTAACGGGGCAGGCAAGTAACTCCGACATTGGCAAAAAAATAAAAGAAGGAAAAGTAGGCGGCTTATTTAATATTAAGTCGGTTGAAAAAATAAGAGCCGTGCAAAAAGTAGCTGTAGAAGAAAGCCGGTTAAAAATTCCGATGATATTTGGTATGGATGTGATACATGGTTATGAAACGGTGTTCCCGATTCCGTTAGGATTAAGTTGCACCTGGGATATGAACCTGGTAGAACGTAGTGCAAGAATAGCTGCGGTGGAAGCAAGTGCAGATGGAATTAACTGGACGTTTTCTCCTATGGTAGATATTTGTCGTGATGCAAGGTGGGGACGTATTGCTGAAGGTGTTGGTGAAGATGCCTACCTCGGATCGCAGATTGCAAAAGCTATGGTGAAAGGATACCAGGGAAATGATCTTGCAAAAAATAATACGATCATGAGTTGTGTAAAACACTATGCATTGTATGGTGCTGCAGAAGCTGGCAGAGATTATAATACGGTTGAGATGAGTAAGCAGACGATGTACAATGATTATTTTCCTCCCTACAAAGCAGCGGTGGATGCCGGTGTGGGAAGTGTGATGGCAAGTTTCAATGATGTGGACAGAGTGCCAGCAACTGCTAATAAATGGTTGATGACAGATGTATTGAGAAAACAATGGGGTTTCAATGGTTTTGTAGTAACGGATTATACCGGCATCAATGAAATGATGGATCACGGTGTGGGTGATCTGCAAACAGTTTCTGCCAAAGCAATGAATGCAGGCATTAATATGGATATGGTAGGAGAAGGTTTCTTAACCACTTTGCAAAAATCATTGAAAGAAGGAAAGGTAACGATGGCACAAATAGATATGGCCTGCAGAAAAATACTGGAAGCAAAATATAAATTGGGACTTTTTGATGATCCCTATAAATATTGTGATGCCAACAGGGCGAAGACAGAAGTATTTACAACTGCTCATCGTAATGAAGCAAGAAGTATTGCGGCGCAAAGTTTTGTGTTGCTGAAAAACCAGGGCAATGTTTTACCGTTGAAAAAATCAGGAACGATTGCATTAATAGGGCCATTGGCGGATAACAAGCAAAATATGCCGGGCACATGGGCCGTGGCAGCAAGATTTGATGAAGCAGTGTCTGTGTTGCAGGGATTGCAGGAAACTGTTGGCAGCAATGTAAAAATTTTACATGCAAGAGGATCCAATTTAGACACTGATAGTTTGTTTGAAGAAAGAGCCGGTATGTTTGGTAAATCATTACGAAGAGATAGTCGTTCTGCCGATGCTATTTTAAAAGAAGCATTGGAGATCGCCAATCAAAGTGATGTAATTGTTGCAGCGTTGGGAGAAAGTGCAGAGATGAGTGGTGAGTCATCCAGCCGTGCTGATATCATTATTCCGCAAATACAACAGGATCTTTTAAAAGCCTTATTAAAAACGGGTAAGCCGGTAGTGCTGGTATTATTTACCGGTCGTCCGCTTGCATTGAAATGGGAAAATGAAAATGTGCCTGCTATATTAAATGTATGGTTTGGTGGTAGCGAAGCTGGTTATGCTATTGCAGATGTGTTATTTGGTGATGTGAATCCTTCAGGAAAATTAACGACTACTTTTCCGCAATCGGTGGGTCAGCTGCCCATGTATTATAATCATAGAAATACCGGTCGTCCATTGGAAGAAGGAAAATGGTTCTCCAAATTCCGCAGCAATTATTTAGACGTAAGTAATGATCCTGTTTATCCGTTTGGTTATGGATTAAGCTACACTACGTTCAGCTATAGCGATATTAAACTTAGCAATACTTCATTAAAAGGAAATCAAACACTCACCGCCTCTGTTACTGTTACCAATACAGGTAATACCACAGGTAAAGAAGTGGCACAATTATATATCCGTGATGTGGTCGGCAGTGTAACCAGACCGGTGAAAGAGTTAAAAGGATTTCAGAAAATAGAATTAAAAGCAGGTGAGAGCAAAACAGTTTCTTTCAGCATCACACCCAATGATTTGAAATTCTATAATTATGATCTGAAATATGATTGGGAGTCGGGTGAATTTGAGATCATGATCGGTGGTAATTCAAGAGATGTAAAGAAGGGTAAGGTGAATTGGAGTAAGTAATATTTTACAATCTTTAAATCCCTGATCATCTTCGTTGCGTCAGTCTATCCCGATAACGATGGTGTATCGGGACACACTTGTACTGTAGTAATTCTATTCAGCATGTATGATCTGAAGCATGATTGGCTGGGAGAGTTTGAGATCATTAATGTGAATTGGATTAAGTAAAAGATCATTTATACTATGCGTATATCTATAATATTAGCAGCAGTAATGATCGCAGGATCATGTAATGTTTCTAAAAAAGCGAGTAAAAATAATTTTACCCCGCCCAGCAATATCGTGGTGGCACATCGGGGTGCATTCAAGAAAAATAATTTTCCTGAAAATTCAATAGCTGCACTAAAAGAAGCTATCCGGCTAAAATGTACCGGATCGGAGTTTGATGTACGAATGACGGCGGATGATTCTCTTATCATTAATCATGATCCGGATTATAATAAATTGGTTATTGAAAAAACCCCCTATGCAGATTTAATAAAATTTAAACTTTCTAATGGTGAAAAACTGCCCACCTTAAGAGAATACATACTCGCAGGTCTTGAAAATAATACAAGCACTCAATTAGTTTGTGAAATAAAACCTTCTGGTGTCAGCAAAGAAAGAGGCAAGGCTATTGCTGAAAAGTCATTAAAGCTTTTTAAAAAGTTGGAGGCGGATAAAAATGTATCGTATATCAGCTTTGATTATAATATTCTGAAAAAAATAGTGGAACTCAATCCGTCAGTAATCACTCAATACCTCGATGGTAATAAATCTCCGGAACAATTAAAAGCAGATGGTATAAGTGGATGTGATTATCATTTTTCTGTTTTTCAAAATAATCCTGAATGGATAACATTGGCCAAACAAAATAGTATTTTACTAAATGCATGGACCGTGAATAATGCGAAGGAGATGGATTGGCTTATTGCTAATGATTTTGATTTCATTACTACCAATGAGCCTGAGTTATTATTTGAAAGAATAAAGCAGGCTCCATCTTCCAAGGGATGGAAATTAGTTTGGAGTGATGAATTTAATAATAAGGGATTACCAGATTCTACAAAATGGAGTTATGATACAGGCGGACATGGTTGGGGCAATAATGAATTACAATATTACACGGCTGCTGATACTACGAATGCTATTGTAAAAAATGGAAAACTTTTTATCAGGGCCATCAAACAAAACAAAGAAGATAAAAATTATACTTCAGCCAGGTTGGTTTCAAAAAATAAAGGTGATTGGCAATACGGCAAAATAGAAGTAAGTGCAAAATTACCTCCAGGCAGAGGCATGTGGCCTGCTATCTGGATGCTATCCACAGACTGGAGCTATGGTGGCTGGCCGGAAAGTGGTGAAATTGATATCATGGAGAATGTTGGTTATAATCCCGATACTGTTTTTGCCAGTGTGCATACAAAAACATTTCATCATTCTATCGGCACACAAAAAACAAAAGGACTGCAAGTCGCCAATCCATACACTGCTTTTCATAAATATGGAATTGAATGGTACAGAGATCGCATTGATTTTTTTATAAACGATATACTTTTTTTCACTTTCAACAATACCGGGAAAGGTTTTGAAGAATGGCCTTTTGATAAAAAATTTCATCTGCTATTAAATGTTGCCGTAGGTGGCAACTGGGGTGGAGTTAAGGGTGTTGATGAAACCATTTTTCCTGCCAGCATGGAAATAGATTATGTACGGGTATACCAGCAATAAATTTTTTAGTATGAACAAATTATTTTTTACGGGGATTGTTTTTCTGTTGCAAACGGGAACTTCTTATTCGCAGAACCTGCCTGCCCGCAAGGCAGGAAAAACAATAGATCAAAAAGTAGATACAGTGTTGAAACTGATGACACTTGATGAAAAGATCGGGCAAATGAATCAATACAATGGAGATTGGGCAGCGACAGGTCCGATAACTAAAGATGGAGACAAGCAAAACCAGATACGTAAAGGAATGGTGGGTTCTATGCTGAATGTAACGGGTGTTGATCATACCAAAACATTGCAGGAGATCGCCATGCAATCGAGATTAAAAATTCCTTTGTTGTTTGGTCAGGATGTAATTCATGGGTACAGAACAACCTTTCCTATTCCATTGGCAGAAGCAGCCAGCTGGGATATGGAAGCCATACAGCAAAGTGCAAGAATTGCAGCAACAGAAGCAAGTGCTGCCGGTGTGCATTGGAGCTTTGCGCCGATGGTTGACATTGCAAGAGATCCACGATGGGGAAGAGTGATGGAAGGTGCCGGTGAAGATCCTTATCTCGGTAGTTTAATTGCCACTGCAAGAGTAAAAGGTTTCCAGGGAAAGGGATTGGGAAAT
>JAYUTS010000090.1:0-24273 GCA_043754995.1 Chitinophagaceae bacterium | reverse complement strand
TCATCCGCATGTTTAAAGCAGGAGCTAAAGGATATATACTTAAAGACAGTGAACCACCGGAATTAAAAAAGGCATTGGATTCTGTTCATCAGAAGGGTTATTATTATTCTGAGCTGGTGACAGGCAGGTTAATTCATTCCATTAATAAAATGGATGATGCACACAGTGATGTAAAAAATTTAATTGAGCTCAACGACCGGGAGCTCGACTTCCTGAAACTTGCCTGTACAGAAATGACCTATAAAGAAATTGCTGAAAAAATGTTCCTGAGCCCCAGAACAATTGATGGGTACAGAGATGCTTTGTTTGAAAAACTGCAATTGAAAACAAGAGTAGGGTTGGTGATGTATGCTATTAAAAACGGAATTGTAACGATATAAAAAAGAGCTTGCCTTCTATGTTTATTTTGAAATAAAGACCGGTAAGATTGTAAAAGCTGAATTTCAATTCATGTTTTCTTTCCGTATTCCCGCCTTTCCGGCAATCAAGAGCTTTTGAGCCTCTTTTCATTAATTCAGTACACTGGTTTCTTTTACTATATCAATTTTTTGCTCTTTTATCTGAGCCCAGCCCCCTACAACATTGCGGAGATTATGAAAGCCCTGCCGTTTCAATAAAGAAGAAGCAATCACACTTCTGTAACCACCTGCACAATGAACATAGAGGTTATCTTTCTCATCAATATCCGCCAGCAGGCCGGGATCATTCATTTCGCTTAAAGGCAGGTTCACTGCATTTTTTACATGCCCGTCAGCAAACTCTGTTTCTTTTCTTACATCTATCACTACTAAGTTAGGATCATGTGGAATGTCCATGGCCAGTTCATCTGCTTCCACATCAATGATCAGGTCAATCGTTTCACCCGCATTTTTCCAGGCTTCAAACCCGCCCATTAAATATCCTTTCACTTTATCAAAACCAACCCTTGCCAGGCGAATAATGGTTTCTTCTTCTTTGCCTTCATCGCAAACCAATAAAATGGTTTCATCAAAAGGTAAAATTGCTCCTGCCCATTCAGCAAACCTTCCTTCCAGTCCAATGCTGATAGAGCCGGGAATAAAACCTTGAGTAAACTCATTGGCATCTCTTGTATCAAGAATAAAAGTTTTTGGCTGACTGAAAGCGTTTTTAAACTTAATAACATTCAACGCTGTCAATCCGGTTTTCAGCAGCCCTTCTAATGCAGCATAACCTTCTTTATTAATTTTAGCATTAATGGGAAAATATTTTGGAGGCGCTTCCAATCCATTACTTACTGCTTTAATAAATGCTTCTTTTGAAGTTTGTTGCAAAGCATAATTGTTGCTTTTTTGTTCAGCAATTGTGCTCGAAGTTTCAGATCCCAGGTTTTTACCACAAGCGCTGCCAGGGCCATGTGCCGGATAAACAATTACATCATCAGCTAATGGAAGAATCTTTTTTTGTAATGAATCATACATCATTCCTGCAAGATCATGCAGTAACAGATCTCCACCCTGTGCCAGATCGGGTCTTCCAACATCACCTACAAACAATGTATCGCCGGTAAAAATGCAGTAATCTTTTCCCTGTTCATCTTTTAATAAATAGCAGGAACTTTCAAGTGTATGGCCCGGCGTATGCAATACTTCAATTGTGAGATTACCAACTTTAAATTGCTCACCATCTTTAGCCACATAAACGGGGAAGGCAGTTTCTGTTTCAGGTCCAAATACAATTGGCGCATTTGATTCTTTCGCAAGATCAAGATGACCACTTACAAAATCGGCATGAAAATGCGTTTCAAATATATATTTGATGCCGGCATTTCTTTCCTTAGCCAGGTGCAGGTATTCCTCTATATCACGCAGGGGATCTATGATGGCGCATTCGCCATTGCTTTCAATATAATAAGCTGCTTCGCTCAGGCAGTTTGTGTAAAGCTGTTGTACATACATATCTACTCATTCCTTTTTGCAAAGGTAAGTTCCGGCAGCTAAATGTCTGCTCTGCAAAAGGGATGTTTTTCTCAGTGTAAAAGTTCGGTCACAAATTTATCAATATCAGCCAATCGTTGATGATTAATACTGTACCAGATAAATTTGCCTTCCCGTGAGGTGATTACAATATTACTTCTCCGCAATATTGCAAGATGTTGTGAGGCAACTGATTGTTCAAGACGCAATTTCACATAAATTTCAGTAACTGTCATTTGACCATTTTCATGGATCAGTTGAACAATTTGCTGTCGAAGCTTGTGATTAATTGATCTTAAAATAAGAGCAGTTTTCTTTACAGCATGATAATCGAGTTGAATAGCAGTAATGCTATTCTCTTTTTTCCTTAGAGTAGTAGTCATTTCCAGAGTTTTTTTTATGGTTGGGTTGATTTTGGGTTGACTCTGATCAAATTAAAGTTATTAAAAAATAATGCATTAAATGGTTATAAAAGACATTCTTTACTTAATAGTGGAATTAAAATCTTTTCCGTAATCGGGAATAGCATAAGCAAGTGGTGTAAATAGAGTATGTTGAAATTGTTTATAAGCAAGCTTCAACATATCGTTGGCATTCCAGGAAACAAGAGGAAAAAATGCATTTGAATGATGGCAGATGTTTTTCCATTTTGCTGCACCATTGCCAAAAAAGAAAACGGCATTTGATTGCAGTATATCAGCAAATGAATCAGGATTTATGATCACTGCCGAATTTCCGGCAAGCTGAATGAACCCAGGTGAATAAAGTGCTGTAAACACTTCCATTCTTCTTGCATCAATCATGGGGCAAAGTATAATGGGATTCCCGTTTACGGATTCCTGTTCAATATGTTTTATAGCGGCTGCACTCATAACAAGTGTGGTTGAAACCGTAATCAATGGAATTTGCAAAGCATAGCACAATCCTTTGGCAGTGGCAAAACCAACTCTTAAACCGGTATAAGAACCGGGGCCTGAAGTAACAGCAATAGCTTGCAGATCTGAAAACGATAGCTTCATTTCAACCATCATTTCCTGAATGGCGGGTTGAAGAAAGGAGGCATGTTCTTTTTGATTTTCATTGATCTTTATGCACAGCAATTCTTCTCCGTTTGATAAAGCAACGGATGCATGTGTGGTTGATGTATCAATGCATAGAAGAAATGCCATATCAGGGATTTGCTTTGTATTCAATTAAAGATAAGGCAGGTTGGTAACGTTGGTCGGTAGCAGCTAGTTTTTGTAAGAGCTGAACAATTCGCTCAGGGCCTGTTTGGTTATACCATTCAAACGGCCCAAAGGGATAGCTGGTGCCGAGTTTCATGGCAATATCAATTTCATCGGCTGATGAAACCTGCTCCTCTCTTGCCAAAAACGCTTCGTTAATGATCATACTCACAGTTCTTGCACTTACAAAACCGGGTACATCAGCAGTTGCATGAAAAGGAATGGTCAATTGATTAAACAACTTATGAAAGACCTCTTCATTTTCTTTTACTATTGCAGCTTCTATACAATTTCTATTGATAAAGACGGGCCAATGATTGAACCTGGCTATCTGGGACTGGCCGGTATTTAAATCATTCAATGTTTGAATAACGGAGCCAAGCAATACGGGCAGGTTTAATTGTTTGTATTGATCAATCCGTTCAGGATTTTCTTCAAATTCCAAATCAATCAACAAATCAAAATCGTTCAATCCAATTGCAGGCAATAAAGGTTCCATGATGCATTCCGATCCTGGAAAAGGGATCACTTGACCAAAAAGTAACGTAACAGGATTGGTACTAATGATGAGAATTTTCATGCCCCGCAAAATTACAGGGAACAAAAGCCAAACTGGATTTTTTTCTTACCTGTAAAAAACTAAGTTTGTAGTATCATGGAAAAGAAAATCATTCAAACGAATCAGGCGCCGGCTCCCATCGGCCCATATAACCAGGCAGTAGCAGCAGGAAATTTCTTATTTATTTCCGGACAGGTTTGTATTAAACCGGGCACAAGTGATTTGAATAATGAAGACATTCAAGCCGAAACGCACCAGGTGATGCATAACCTCAAGGCCATATTACAGGAAGCTGAAATGAATTTTAATCATGTAGTAAAGACCACCATCTTTCTGAGTGATATGAGCCTGTTCAGCGAAGTGAATGAAATTTATGGTAAATATTTTGAAGGGGCATTTCCTGCACGTGAAACGGTTGCCGTTAAAGGATTACCTAAAAATGTAAATGTTGAAATAAGTATGATTGCTGCTTATTAAACTCACAATCTGATCTCTTCTTCATGGCCATCGAAGAAGCGATATTCTGTAAGATGATAAGATGTATTTGCTTTCACTTTTATTTTCTGCTTGTATTTCCAACTCCATTTCATTCGTTTGGAAGGGAACCCTTTTCGTAAATACGCTTCCATGATTGGATGTACAGCAATAGAGAATTTTTTATGTTTCTGCATCACCAGGTAACTGATGTTCTTTTCAATTTCATCTTCCAATATTAATGTTGATGAAACTTTTCCGGTACCATTACAGCTTGGACATACTTCCTGGGTATTGATATTTACCTCAGGCTTCATCCGCTGACGGGTAATTTGCATCAGCCCGAATTTTGAAATGGGCAGAATAGCATGTTTTGCCCGGTCTGCACGCATGAATTCCTCAACAGCTTCTGCAAGTCTTCGTTTGTTATCGGGTAACTTCATATCTATGAAATCAACAACTATAATTCCACCAATATCTCTTAACCGTAACTGGCGTGCAATTTCTTCGGCACCTTCGAGGTTGGTTTGCAGAGCGTTTTCTTCCTGGTTGGTGCTCACACTTTTATAACCGCTGTTGACGTCAATAACATGAAGTGCTTCTGTATGTTCAATGATGAGATAAGCACCGCTGGCAAGGTTCACTGTTTTTCCAAATGATCCTTTTACCTGTTTGGTAACTCCAAAGCTGTCGAAAATGGGAGACCCATTTTGATAAAATGTAACAATATCTGTTTTGTCGGGAGCTACCTTTTGAATATAGGTGCGGGCATCATTATAAATGTTCTTATCATTCACTACAATACGGTTGAAATCAGCATTCAGTAAATCACGGAGTATGCTGGTTGTTTTATCTGTTTCGCCCAGTATCTTGGATGGAGGAACAGCATTTTTTAGATTTTGCTGTATCTGTTTCCACATATTGATGAGGTTGTTGAGATCCTCATGAAGTTCGGCTGTATTTTTTCCTTCGGCTGCAGTGCGAACAATAACACCAAAGTTCTTTGATTTGATGGCTTCCACTATTTTTTGCAAACGCTTTCTTTCATCACTTGAATGAATTTTGCGTGATACAGCAACGATATCATTGAATGGAGTTAAAACAACAAAACGACCCGGCAATGAAATTTCACAACTCAGGCGTGGACCTTTTGCTGCAATAGGTTCTTTTAAGATCTGAACGAGAATATGGGGTTTGCCATTAAGAACTTCACTGATTTTACCTGTTTTAATAATTTCAGTTTCTGTTTGAAATTTGCCAAAATCAGGAATGCCTTCACTTTTATCAGTTACAGATTGGGCGGTAAATTTTAAAATAGAGCGCACATAAGGGCTAAGGTCAGTATAATGGAGAAATCCATCTTTTTCAAACCCTACATCCACAAATGCAGCATTCATACCCGGCACCAGTTTTTTTACTTTACCCAGGTATAAATCACCCACAGTAAAGCTAGTATCAAGACTTTCCTGATGCAGCTCTACCAATTTCTTATCTTCTAATAACGCAATCTCCACCCCGGTTGGGGCAGCATTAATGATCAGTTCCTTGTTCACTCGTAATGTCTTTAAAATTGAACCATTCTTATCTTACTTCACCTGATCAGGAAGGAATAAGCCGATTACAGCATGAGTATACAAGCAAGCAGACAAATTTCTGCATCGGCTGCAAAGAAGCAGAGCCCTGCTTAAACAGGACTCCGTTCAACAGAGAAGATTATTTGTTCTTCTTCTTATGACGGTTCTTTCTGAGGCGTTTCTTACGCTTGTGCGTTGCAATTTTATGACGCTTCCTTTTTTTCCCGCAAGGCATGTTTAATACGTTTTACGTTCGTTAAAAATAATGTTATAATAATTTAATGTGCTCTTCTATTTGCTTCATCATCTCCGGGCTACTCCGAAATTTCTTTTGTGCTTCCAATGTTTTTACTGTTTGCACAAACTGCAAATACCATTTTTTGGCATTTGGTTTATCACCGCTTTGTTCGTAAGCATCAGCCAATCTCAACATCGCTTCCAGGTTCTCCGGTTGTAACTGAAGAACTTTTTCGAAACGTTCAATTGCTTTTGGCCATTGAGCGCTGATAAAAGAACCAACACCCAGCATGTATTGGGCGAATACATTGTCTGGATCTTTCTCTGCAACCTCCCTGATCAAACCAATTCCTTTCATAGGAGGCTGATTACCTGCCGCACCAAAAAAATAGGTGCTGCCAAGGCCGATTTTTGTAGAATCGTTATCGGGATTAAGCTCCAAAGCCTTTTCAAATAACTCTTTTGCTTCTATGGCCATCCAAACTTTTAAGGGTTGTTCCTCTACTGTTTGCAGCTCACCTAAAAACAAATGGGCAGCAAAGGTGAGGGTTTTCTCCGAATTTTCCAACTTAGCAGCCTCTGCAATATATTTTGCATAGGGTACAAAAGCCCCAATACTATCCATCCAAAAGGCAGAAAGCTTTCGATATAACTGAATTTGCTGATTTTTTACATCACCTCTCACGATTGAATTTTCCCATTCCGTTATTTTGGCCAGTTGTGTTGCATTGAGTCTTTTCCTGGCTAAACCGAGCATGGTAGGGAAATCCAGACTTGCTTCAGAAGGAGGAACAGTAGTTGCAGAGGTCTTGTTATGATCCAAATGATCGTCCTTTTTTGGCGGAATTGTCCGGCCGAAAAAAAACAAAAGAAAAACTGCTGAAATTGCAGCAGTTATATAAATAATTTGTTGCCTGTTCACTTTCAAAAAAAATTGAAGTGCAAAGCTACAGGATGACAGGCATTAAACCTTTAGAAGAGTTGGTTTAACTTCCTCCTTTGTATTGGGTTTTTACTTCCTGTACAAATTCTTTTGCCGGTTTAAATGCAGGAATAAAATGTTCAGGAATATGAACAGCCGTGTTGCGTTTGATGTTACGGCCAATTTTGGCTGCTCTTTTTTTGGTGATAAAACTTCCAAAACCACGGATATAAATATTCTGCCCTGCTGTTAATGAATCCTTTACTTCTTTAAACATTGTTTCAAGCGTAACAAGCACATCAACCTTGGGTATTCCCGTTTTTTCTGAAATCTGATTAACCAAATCTGCTTTTCTCATGCTGGTAATTTTATGGGTTCTGATGAATGTAGAACTAAGTTCATGAAATAATTTCAGAAAGTGAAAAATATCAGCTAAAAATTATCAAATAACATGTTGATAATGAGTAAAAAGCAAAGTTCTTACTCATTTTTGATCTTTTAATTGGCATCATAACCTAAATCCTGTTTTTTTGCTTTCTTACATGAACTCCAAAAGATACTTTCAACAACAGCTCCTCAACTGGCATTATACAAAGAACTACCGTCAACTTCCATGGAAAGAAGAAAAGGACGTTTACCGTATCTGGTTAAGTGAAATTATGCTGCAACAAACCCGTGCAGAACAGGGAATGAAGTATTATGAACGATTCATCAAAAAATATCCAACCATTCAAAAACTTGCAAATGCACCCTTAGAGCAGGTTTATAAATTATGGGAAGGATTGGGTTATTATAACCGATGCCGCAACCTGTATGCAACTGCTCAGAAAATTGCATTTGAATTGAAAGGTAAATTTCCCAATACATATGAATCAATCCTTGAATTAAAAGGAGTGGGCCCTTACACGGCAGCAGCAATATCTTCTTTTGGGTTTGGGTTACCTTATGCAGTAGTTGATGGCAATGTGTTTCGGGTCTTAAGCAGGTTTTTTGGAATAGATGCTGCTGTGGATTCATCAAATGGGAAAAAGGTTTTTCAGCAACTGGCACAGGATTGTTTAAACATAAAGGAACCGGCATCTTATAACCAGGCCATCATGGATTTTGGGGCAACTGTTTGCAAACCTGATATTCCTGATTGCAACAATTGTGTGATGCAAAAAAAATGCAGCGCATTTCAAACAAACACAGTTGTTGATCTGCCACTCAAAGAAAAAAAGGTCAAACAAAGAAACCGGTGGTTCCTGTTTTATATTCTTGAACAAAGTGGAAAATTTGCAGTACAGAAAAGAACTGGAAAAGATGTGTGGGCCAATTTGTATGAATTTCCAAATGCAGAATATGATACAGAGAAAAGATGGAAACAAGCTGCAAATAAAGATGCGGTTCAATGGTTAACGGATAAAAAGATCAATCCACCTTATAAAGTTATAACGGTTACCCAGCCTGTAAAGCAACAGTTAAGCCATCAAACAATTTATGCAAATGCAATTTTGATCAGGGTGAATGAAGTAAACAAAAAGACAGACAACTTTAACTGGAAATCAGCTAAAGAACTTAAGCAATTAACATTCTCTAAAATTCTGAACGATTTTCTGAACGCAAAGGTTCTGGAATTATTTAGCATGATTCATACAACAGTTAAGCAAAAAACGTAACTTAGAAGGAACGAGAAACCTGCGTTTGAACCTCATCTATTCATTCTGAAATAAAAATTATTCGTATGAGAGGAGTTAACCGTGTAATGCTGATAGGCAATCTTGGAAAAGATCCTGATGTGCAGGTACTGGAAGGGAATATAGCTGTTGCAAAATTTCCATTGGCAACAACAGAAACCTTTAAAGACCGGACAGGGAAATTAGTAAGCCAAACCGAATGGCATACAGTAGTGTTGTGGCGTGGTTTAGCAGAGCTTGCTCAAAAATACCTCCACAAGGGAAGCCTGGTTTATATTGAAGGGCGTTTAAAAACCAGAAGTTGGGAAGATAAAGAAGGGATGAAAAAATATGCTACAGAAGTAGTTGGCGATAACCTGATTATGCTGGATAAAAGAGCCGATAGCATAGGAAAGCCTGAAGGAACAGAACCAGTGAGCGGCTATCATGGCGATGATCTACCACCAATTGGTGAACCCAGCGAAGAATTACCTTTTTAGGAAATCTCCCTGCTATGCCTATTTTTGCTGGGTTAGCAGGCAATTGTTCATTTAATCTTGATGTTTTGGATTATCACCCGATCAGCAGTTCATTTTTACTTTCACTACAACCTTTTTTGCTGGCCATTAACAGCCAGGGTTTAACCCTGATGGTGATTCTTTTTTTAATTCTATTGTTTTTTTCTTTTATTGTTAGTGGAGCAGAGGTGGCTTTTTTTTCGCTGCGGTACAAAGATTTGAATATGATCAAAACAAGACCGGAGCAATCAGCCAAACGAATTGTAAACCTGCTGGAAGAACCCAAAGTATTATTAGCCAGTTTACTTTGTGCGAATGTTATATTTAACCTGGGGATTATTTTTCTAACCAACTTTTTAATTGACGAAGCACTCAATCTTCGCCACAACTTATTTTGGGTTGAATTTATTTTAAAGGCCGCAGCCATTTCTTCCCTGATTATTTTGTTTTGCGAAGTACTGCCTAAAGTTTGGGCATCGCAAAACAATGTATTCTTTGCTTACTTCGCAAGTTGGTGGGTTGATTCTATCATTTACCCGGTCTTTAAATCAACGGGAAGCTGGCTGGCTGGTTATACTGATAGTATTGAGAAGCGGTTGGCAAAGTATCAAACATCTGCACTTAAATCGGATGAGTTGGATTATGCCATTGACCTGATGAGTGAAGAAGAAGCCACAGATGAGGAGAAACAAATCTTAAAAGGTATTCAGAATTTCAGCAACATTACGGTGAAACAAATCATGCGTTCAAGACTGGATGTGAGTGGTATTTCATTCAACTCTTCTTTTATTGATGTGATCAATCGTGTACAGGAACTGCATTACAGCCGTTTGCCTGTTTATAAAAACAACCTGGATGAGGTGGTTGGTATTTTACAGACAAAAGATCTGCTGCAGCATATCAATGATGCTGATGATTTTCACTGGCATCAACTGATGCGTTCGCCGTTCTTTGTACCTGAGCATAAACTCATTGACGATCTGCTGAAAGAATTTCAGCAAAAACGAATTCACTTTGCAGTGGTGGTAGATGAGTTTGGCGGAACAAGCGGTATTGTTACCATGGAAGACATTGTAGAAGAAATTATTGGCGAAATAAAGGATGAGTTTGATGATGAAGAGATCATCAATAAAAAAATTGACGACCGCAATTATATTTTTGAAGGAAAGACCATGATCAATGATGTATGCCGCACAATGAATCTTCCTTCTGATACGTTTGAATTGGTAAGAGGCGAAAGCGAATCACTGGCAGGGCTGGTATTAGAACTGGCTGAACGTTTACCAAGAGTTGCTGACATCATTGAAACAGGTGATTTTTTGTTTACAGTACAGGAAGTAAGCCGCAACCGCATTGAAAAAGTAAAGGTGACCATTAAACCCATGAATGATTAAGATGAAAAATCTTTTGTATTGTTGTTTTTTATACTTCTTACATCGTACTTCGTACATCATACTTCTTACATCTTTTCTTGTTGCCTGCAATTCCGATCCACGACCACGGCCGAAAGGTTATTTTCAAATTGATTTTCCTGAAAAAAAATATCTACTGTTTGATGAGCCGGGTTATCCTTACACATTTGAATATCCGGCTTACGGCGCAGTAATAAAAGACAGTACCTTCTTTGATAATCAACCCGAAAATCCCTATTGGTTAAATCTTGATTTTCCAACCATGGGTGGACGAATGTACATCAGCTATAAAACTATTGGTGGTAAAAATATTTTTAGCAAACTGGTGGAAGATGCGTTTAAGATGACCAGTAAACATAGTTTGAAAGCGACATCTATTGATGAGATACCGGTAGAAGGTGGGCCCGGCGTACAGGGATTTGTATTTGATGTAGGTGGTAATGCAGCAACTGGTAAACAGTTTTTTGTAACCGACAGCACCAAACATTTTTTAAGAGGAGCTCTGTATTTTGATGCAACTCCGAATTACGATTCCATTAAACCTGTTGAACAGTTTTTGTATAAAGACATGCAGCACCTGATTCAAACGTTGAAATGGAGGAACTGAAAATGAATTGCCGGAAAGACATCAACACTAAGTATGTTGATTAACCCATATCTCCCCGGCAATAAATTATTACTGCTTCTTTTCCTCAATCCTCACTTCCTCTCTTGGCGCAGCTCTTGAAAACTTTTTCAACGTAATTCTTTTCTTAATTGATTTCTTTTCTGTTGGTGCTTTTGCAAAGCTTGCTTCGGGCTTTACCGATTCCGTTTTTGTTTCAACCGCAACAGGTTTTATTTCTTCTTTCAATTCTGCAGATGCATAGGTGGATGCTTTTTTCTTCTTCAGGGTTTTTGTTTTTGCAGGTTGTGGAGCAACGGCCACTTCTTTTACCGGCTCAGGCACCCGTTCGATTTTACCACGGGAATAATCTTCTTCTTTAATGTCTTCAAGTTTCACTTCTTTTGTTTGTACAACCGGAGCTTCTTTATAGAGCTCCTTAAATGCTTTCTTGTTTTTGGTTTGTACATAATCGGTTACTCCGTAAACCGATGCGGCTGTTAACAGCAAACCGCCTGCCATGAGATAGAGCTTCATTTTGTGTAAGATTTAAATGGTGAAAAATTAAACGGTGAAAGAGTTGAGATAACGTTTGCTTTGTTTGTTGATGAAATATTCAGCCACCAGCATATTGCCCAGCACACTTATCCAGAGAGAGATCTCGTAGTTTTCAAGATGGCCCCAGTCGAGCACATAAAACACTAAATGATAGATGCGGAAGGTTACAGCGGTCATGGCCATGGAGTAGGAACGGATCATCCATATCTTATGTGCCACTACATTTTTTTCTTTGATGGTTTTTAAACCCCACCAGGTTGTAAAGAACCAGTATAGTGCCATGAACAAAAACAAACCCCTTTCCCAAAAACTACCCTTAGCAAAAAAACTCATGTACAAACCTGTAGGAGCACCGATGAGCAATACAACAAATACATAGATCTTACCACTCCATACATGAATCTTTCTTCTCTTTTTAATAATGGAAGTGGAGAACTGAAGTAGTGCAGCGCAAATACAGAACATGCCGGCACCAATATGCAAATAGAAGCTCCAGTAATAAATTGGCTTTGCAAAGAGCATCGCCCTTTCTTCAATAAAGGAAAAAGTTTGACTGAATGAATAGTAAGGAATGGTATTTCGAACAAGTAAAAGACTAAAGAATACAACGGGGATCCAGAATAGCAGTCGGAAGGTGAATCGGCTTGCTTGCTGCAGCGTCAGCATACGTGAATTAGCCATGATGGTTGGTTTATGCATTTGGGATGAAGTGATCTTTTCTTTTCCATAACCAGCGGCTGTTAATAGTTTGATAAAGGGATTATGCTGCTCCTATCTTTGCAAAAAACCGTGCATGATTGTTATTGATAATATTTATGTAAGTGATGAAGTGGTGGAAGAACAGTTTGTGTGCGATTTGCATAAATGCAAGGGCGGTTGCTGTATTGATGGCGATGCAGGTGCCCCCTTAGCCAATGATGAATTAAAAGAAGTGAATGAGGCTTTTAATGAAGTGCAACATTTGTTGAATAAAGAAGCATTGCAGATCATTGAACAGGAAGGCAACTATGTCTATGACCGGGAGTTTGGCTGGGTAACACCCACTATGAGCAACGGCATGTGTGTGTATGGATTGGTAGATAAAAACGGGATAGTCAAATGTTCATTTGAACAGGTGTACAATGAAGGAAAAACAAAATGGAAGAAACCCATCTCCTGTCATTTGTATCCCATTAAGATCAGCAAAAGCAAAAATACAGATCAGCAGTATGTCAATTACGAACCCAGAGATCCGATGTGTAATCCGGGCTGTGCATTGGGACAGAAACTGAAAGTACCTGCTTATGTGTTTTTAAAAGAAGCTATCATCAGGAAGTATGGAGAAGATTTTTATGAAGTGCTTACACAGATAGCTGATCAATATTATGCAGAAAAAGAGTCAAACAAGTAACTTTAGTACATGAGCCAAACCTCTGATAAATTTTTAGCCAAAAGTGCCATCAAGTCCGCTGATCTGAATCACAGGCGCACCATCAACTTTAATATTGGTAAATACAATTCAAAAGTTCCTGAGGGCAAACAACAGTTCACACAATTATTAACTGCACGTGAACGGGCTAAGAATGTAAAGTGGCGGGCATTAGAAACACTCGATCAGCAGTTAGAAGAATTTGAGATGCAGTTTACCCGACGTGGCGGTAAAGTGATCTGGGCCGAGACGGCTCAACAGGCATGCGATGAAATATTGAAAATATGTGAAGCAAGAAAATGCAAAACAGTGGTGAAGAGCAAGAGTATGGTCACTGAAGAAATTCACCTCAATGATTTTTTAGCAAAGAATCATATTGAAAGCGTAGAAACAGACCTGGGTGAATATATTCAGCAATTGGATGGTGAAGCGCCTTACCATATTGTTACACCAGCCATGCATAAGAGCAAGGAAGATGTAGCAAAATTGTTTGCAGAAAAATTAGGAACCGATCCTAAAGCAACACCGGAACAATTAACATTAGTTGCAAGACATATTCTTCGTGAAAAATATGTGCAGGCAGAAGTTGGTGTAACCGGTGCTAATTTTATTTTAGCTGATGTGGGGGCTGTTGCTGTAACAGAAAACGAAGGCAATGCAAGATTGAGTTGTGCATTCCCCAAAACACATATTGTTATTGTTGGTATTGAAAAGATGTTGCCTGGTATCAATGATCTTGGTTTGTTCTGGCCATTACTTGCAACCTATGGAACGGGCCAACAGGTAACGGTTTACAACAGCATTGTGCTTGGTCCGAAACAACCGGGTGAAGCAGATGGACCGGAAGAAATGTTTGTAATCCTGCTCGACAATGGACGAACCAACGTGTTAAAGAATCCTGCCACAAGAGAAAGTTTGTATTGTATCCGTTGTGGTGCTTGTTTAAATGCATGCCCGGTTTACAAAAACATCGGCGGGCATAGTTATGGTACAACATACAGTGGCCCCATTGGTAAAGTACTCACTCCACATTTAAATGGCCTGGATGAATACAAGCATTTGAGTTATGCATCCTCTTTATGTGGTAACTGTACAGAAGTTTGTCCTGTGCGGATTAACCTGCATGAACTGTTATTGGAAAACCGGCACGAAGCAGTAGAGCAGGGCTTCTCCTCATTTGGCGAACGTATGGCATGGAAGGTTTGGAAGAAAGCATCAATGAGCCGTAAGTTGATGAACATGGGAACAAGTAAGATGAAGAACTGGATGATCAACCGTTTTGTAAAAGAATGGACCAAACATCATGGCGATATGCATTTCCCTGAAAAAAGTTTCAACCAGCTTTGGCGGGAACGCAATGGGCAGTAAATTGGCATATGCTTGTTTACACAGCACATATCACTCCACGTATTGCATACATGTTGCAATATTTCAATGAAAAATTGTTGATTGATGCGCAACTCACAAATGATGTGGAGTTGTATCGTTCTTCAACTGAAGCAAAGATTAATTATTCTCCGGATCGGATAGATGCAGCAGAGTTATTTATACATCCTGCAGGATTATTACATCAGAATTCTATCAAAAAGCAAAAGTTTGAATGTTTTGAATGGAATGGGTTAAAAGCATTTTTTAAAACGGATGATGATTTTGGTTTTGATCTGTTTTCTGCAGTGTTTTATCTTATTACACGATATGAAGAATACTTAGAACATGAGCCAGATGAATACGGACGTTATGCTCACTGGAATTCATTGGCATGGAAAGAAGAGTTTTTAAACAAGCCATTGATTGATACTTGGTTAATTGAATTCGGGAAGCAATTGCAATTACAGTTCCCGTCATTCACCATTCACCATTCACCTTTTACCTTTCTTCCCACCTACGATATTGATATTGCCTGGAGTTATAAAAACAAAGGGTTCTGGCGGAACGTAGCAGCATCCATTAATCATCCTTCAACCATTCCGCAACGTTTGAACGTTTTATTTGGGAATAAAAAGGATCCTTATGACTCTTATGATTGGCTGTATCAATTGCATCAACAATATGCGTTGAAGCCGATTTTCTTTTTTCTTGTTGCAGCAGAAACCAGTGAATACGACAAAAATATTTCTCCTAAGAAAAAAGCGATGTTGCAGTTGACAAGAGAGATTTCTAAGCAAGGAACCATTGCATTGCATCCTTCCACACAAAGCAATACCAACAAACAATTGCTGTTAAAGGAAAAAAACACATTGCAGCTTATCAGCAATAAACCGGTTACTGCTTCCCGGCATCATTATATACAGTTTTATATGCCCCATTCATACAGGGAGCTTATTGCAGCCGGGCTTACTGATGATTACAGCATGGGTTATGGAACAGTGAATGGGTTTCGGGCATCTACTTCTCATTCATTTTTGTGGTACGACCTGGAGAAAGAACAAACAACATCACTTCGTATTCATCCATTTGCATACATGGAAGCTAATTCGTTTTATGAATTGCATCAATCAGCAACAGAAGCATTGGAAGAAGCCAAAAGATTAGTGGAAGAAGTGAAAAAAGTAAACGGCACTTTCATCAGCATCTTTCATAATCACATGTTAGGCACTGATAAACTATTTAAAGGATGGAGGGAGATGTATGAAGAGCTTGTAGATGGTGAAATTAACTTTGCCAAAGTTTCGAAAGAATGACAGCCATCAATCAGGCTGATTAAACTTTGGCAAAGTTTTCATCCCTTTGCTTATATGGAAGCCAATTCGCCTTATGAACTGCAGCATTCAGCAACACAGGCATTGGAAGAAGCAAAGCAGTTAGTTGAAGAAGTAAAAAAGGTAAACGGAACCATTATCAGCATCTTTCATTATCATTTCCTTGGCAATGATAAAATGTTTCATGGATGGCGAGAGGTGTATGAAGAACTTGTAGCTGGTGAAATTAACTTTGCCAAAGTTCAGGATGACTGACAGAAATTAATCAGGTTGATTAAACTTTGGCAAAGTTCTCATTACTATTGCTCGTTCTTAGATCCTTCCAGCATCTGCATCAACTCTTTCATCTCCGGTTCACTTAAGTAACGCCATTTGCCAACAGCAATATTTCCGAGTTGAATATGCATGATGCGTACACGACGTAAACTCACCACATCATAACCAAATGCTTCGCACATTCTCCTGATCTGCCGGTTCAATCCCTGTTTAAGGATGATGGAAAAACTTTTACCACTGAGCGTACGCACTTTACAGGGAAGAGTAGTTGTATCCATGATATGAACCCCCTTACTCATTTTTGCTGCAAAATCAGGCATTAATTTTTTGTTGACTGTAACGATGTATTCTTTTTCATGTTCATTGCCTGCACGAAGGATTTTATTAACAATATCACCGTTGTTGGTAAGAAAGATCAATCCTTCTGAATCTTTATCCAAACGGCCAATAGGGAAAATGCGTTTGGGATGATTAATATAACGGATGATATTAGTACGGTCTTTTTCGTCCGTTGTGGAAGTAACGTTCAAAGGTTTGTTGAATGCAATGATGAACTGTTTCTCTTTTGCTGTTGATTTTACTTTCAGCAATTCATCATCAATATGAATTTTGTCTGATGCAGAAACTCTTGCAGCGGCTTTTGCCTTTTTTCCATTGATAGCAACACGTCCCTGTTCAATGAGCCTGTCAGCTTCCCTGCGTGAACAATAACCTGTTGCACTGATATATTTATTCAAACTGATAAGTTCGGCTGGCATGGGAGCAAAAGTAAGCAAGCATTTTGTTATCAACGAAAATGTGTTAATTGAGTTAAAAATTCAGTAGTTCTTTTTTCTTAACTGAATTTTTATGAATATTAGCGCATGAAAACGCTTTTAACCATCCTACTTATAATGCATAGTTTTTCTCTGATAGATCCCCCTGTTTTACGGGATCCTACTGTAGTAAAAATTAATGATACTCTTTATGCAGGAATCAGCGAAGTCACTCTTTATCTATGGAAGCAATTCCTACTTGAATCTCAAAAAGGAACTTCAATGAATAAAGCCGACAGAAAATATATTGAGAAGGATTCACTTTATTGGAAATCAGTTTCTAAGCGATTTGGAGATATTTCTTCAGATTACTTTTTAATTCCAGCATACAATATGTGCCCTGTTGTAGGAATTTCTTATGAAGAAGCCGTAGCATTTTGTGATTGGATTACTTTAAAAGTTCGTTCTAAATTCAAAAACGGTTATCAATACACTTACAGATTGCCTTCAGAAAGTGAATGGGAGTATATTGCTTCATGTGATATTAAAGCTGATAAGAATAAAAAAAACTTTATGAGTATTTATAATACATCTGATAAAATTATAAGTGAGTCGGATTTATCAAGAGAATTCTATAGGAAAAGTTACTGTTGTAATAATGATATTCGCTTGTTGAGTATTTATGATTCTCAGAAAAATGACTGTGGTCTTATTCATGTAAAGGGTAATGTATCTGAAATGGTTCAAGAAAAAAATATATCAAAAGGAGGAAGCTATAAACAGACACTTTTTGAATGCAACTTGTCAAATAAGCAAAATTATTCAAAGTCTGAACTATGGCTTGGTTTCAGATATATTTTGGTGAAAAAATAAATTAAACAAATTACACATCCATCACATCCCTCTGCTCATCCGCAGGTTTCTTAAATGCTTTGTTTACAAGATATACACCCAGCAATGTAACCAGACCGCCAATGGTTAGTATAAGGGTTAATTTTTCACCAAAGATCAAAGCGCCTAACAAAACAGCAACAATAGGGTTGATGTATGCATAAATACTTGCCTGCTCTGTTGGTAACCGTTGTAAAGAATATAAGTAACAAACAAATGCAATGATTGAACCAAAGACAACCAGGTAACCTATTGCAAGCCATGACGCAGTTGGAATTTCAGTAAAGGGAAGAAAATTTTTATCAAAAGCTGATGCACCAAGTAATGCAGCACCACCAATGAGCATTTGAAAACCTAAACCGAAATAAGGATTGAATTGTGCTGCATGTTTCTTGGTGTAGAGCGAACCAAAGGCCCATGTCCATGTAGCGATCAGTGAAATAAAAATTCCAAATCGAAAATCAGGTTTGAAGAAATCGGCAAGGTGTTCATAAAAAATGATGCATACACCACCAAAGCCAACCATTAAACCAAGTATTGCTTTGGAAGGAATTTTTTCTTTTGATGAAAACAAACCAATGATCACTAACCATAAAGGGAAAATAGCACCCATAATGGCACCAAGCCCTGAAGAAATATATTTCAAGCCCCATGTGCTAAGCCCGTTACTGCAAACAAAATTTAAAAAAGAAAGTAAGAATAACGGTAACAGATCTTTTGCTTTGGGCCAGCTTGATCCTTTTATGATAAAAAAGATCATGTAACAAATTCCACCCAATAACTGACGGATACCTGCCAACTGAATGGGTGGCATATGCCGCACACCTTCTTTTGATGCAATCCATGTAGTGCCCCACAAAACACAAACAATGGCTAATGCAAATACCGCCTTCGCTCTTGTTCCTTTTTTGTGAATAGTCAAAGGATTAAACACTGCTAAACTTTTAATGGTATCAGCAGAATAATTGAAAGCTTTATTGATGTCGATTTTTGGCATGGGCCTCTCTTTCAACTCCTTCTCCAAAAGAGAAGGAGCGGTGCTTTAGTTATTAATTAATCGTTTTATTCTTCCACATCCGCTTCAAATGTTACTTCATCAGTTTTTATCAAGTTAATTTTTCTTTTAAACAAGTTAGCCCTGTGTATTGCAAAGCCTCCCTTTAGGGACGGAGGACCCTAATGTTTAAAATGCCTCAAACCTGTGATCACCATTGCTAAATTTTGTTGTTTACAATATTCAATGGAATCGTTATCACGAATGGAACCACCGGGTTGAATGAAAGCTGCAATACCTGCTGCATGACCCAACTGTACACAATCATTGAACGGGAAGAAGGCATCACTCGCCATCACTGCCCCTGAGAGATCAAAATTGAATTGCTTTGCTTTTTCAACACTCTGGCGCAAGGAATCAATACGACTTGTTTGTCCGCATCCCTTACCCACCAGTTGTTTATGCTTGATCAATGCAATGGCATTGCTCTTTAAATGTTTACAGATGATATTGGCAAATTGAAGATCTTCTTTTTCAGCCTCAGTCGTTTCCCTTCCACCTGCTTCTTTCCATTCGTTATAATTGCCTTCATCAATTCCTTGCACCAATACGCCATTCAACAATGATTTGTATTGCGTTGTTGTATTGGGTTGTTGTTTCAATTGAAGAAGAATACGGTTCTTCTTCGACTTTAATACTTCCAATGCATCAGCGGCAAAAGAAGGGGCGATCAATACTTCAAAGAAAATTTCATTGATCGCTTCAGCAGTTGCTTTATCAATTTCAGCATTACAAACCAATACACCGCCAAATGCACTTTCAGGATCGCCTGCTAATGCGGCATCCCAGCTTTCTTTTACAGCAGCACGTTGTGCCACACCACATACATTGGTATGTTTAATAATGGCAAAAGTTGTGTGGGTAAATTCATTGATGAGCTGTACCGCAGCATCCACATCAACTAAATTGTTATATGAAAGTTCTTTTCCATTGAGTTGAATAAACAATTCATCAAGGTTGCCAAAGAACCTGGCAGATTGATGAGGGTTCTCACCATAACGCATCACCTTCTCTTCTTTGTTGAACGGCGTTTCAACAGCGGATTGATGAAAGTAGTTAGAGATGGCAGTATCATAAGCAGTGCATACATCAAAGGCTTTAATAGCAAAACCTCTTCTTTGTTCATAAGTGGTTTCACCTTTTTGATTACGCAGCATTTCCTCCAGCACCGCATATTCTTTTTTTGCAGCCAGCACCACCACATCTTTATGATTTTTTCCTGCTGCACGGATCATGGACGGGCCACCAATATCAATTTTTTCAATGATGAGCTGTTCATCATCAGTAGAGGCAACGGTTTCCTCAAAAGGGTAGAGGTCAACAATTACCAGGTCCAGTTCAGGAATATTATATTGCTTCATTTCTTCCAGGTGCTGTGCATCATCTCTTTTACCAAGGATGCCGCCGAAAACTGAAGGATGCAATGTTTTTACACGGCCACCCAAAATAGAAGGGTAGCTGGTTAAACTTTCAACTGCTATAACAGGGATGCCCAGTTTTTCAATAAACTGTTGGGTGCCGCCGGTTGAATAGATGGTTACTTGTTGTTCATGTAACAATTGCACAAGTGAATCGAGACCGTCTTTGTAAAAAACTGAAATGAGTGCTGCCTGAATTTTCTTCATGAAAAATTGAATTATTTTTTAAAGCCACAGAAGCACAGAAAACACTACGATAGATGGATGGCCTTTGTCTTTGCGTCTTAGCGACTTTGCGGTTGATTTTAGAGCCGCAAAGGTAGGGGTCTATAAATTCATCACAAAAGCACCTTGCTCACTTGTGCAGAAATACTTGAGTTGCAAACGTTCGCAGTCTTTTTTCCAGAGATTGATCTTCCACTGTGGGTTGGAGCTATCGAAGATCAGCAGCTTACAATCGATTGTTTTGAGCAGGTCGTTGATAAACAAGCGGGGATTTTTTGAAACAATCACCACATCTGCTTTTACCCTGGCTGCAAGAGAATCATAAAAATATGATTGGTTGATATGTATGATTTTCTTTCCGTTGATAACATAAGAATTATTTTTTGATGAAGAAAACAAGACAGGTGAGTGATAAGTCCGATGCAAAATTCTTGAAGGCTTCAGGTGAAAGTTGCGGAGAAAGCCATCCTGTAACAATTCAGGATCACCTGCAAAGAAATGATGATCACCCAACATCAGATCAATGGCTGTATGTTGTGAAAGATTATAAACGATGAGTTTTTGCTGCCGCTTTGTTTGATACAATGAAAAACTTTGCAGTATAAAGAAGAATACCAGAAATCCTAAACTCCATTTCAATGCTCTTACATTTTTCTGCAGCAGCCATATTCCGGCCGAAGCAATAAATGCATATAATAAAATTGTTTGCAAAGGATGATGCTGAATGCCATCTGTTACAGCAAACGAAAAATGATCAACCCAGGTAATGAAGCCATTCATCCATTTTAATAAATAGCTGAGCAGATAACCAACCAATGAAGCAACGGGTGAAATAAACGAAACAGCGATGAGTAAAATTTCGCCAAACAGGATCAAACTGCTTAATGGCACGGCTATAAAATTGGTGATTAGAAATAAATTCGGTGTCTGGTGAAAGTGATACATGCAAAGCGGAAGTGTTAAGATCTGTGCCGATAATGTAACCGCATTCAGTTGCCATGCTCTATCCAGCAATTTATTTTCAACCGAAAGCCAGTGATAAATTGGTTTCATGAATAAGACAATACTTAATACAGCAGCATAGGAAAGCTGAAAGCCAACATCCCATAAATAAAAAGGATTGTAACAAAGCAACACAAATGCAGAAGCAGCCATACTGTTATAAATGGTTCCTTTCCTGCTCAAAAGATCACCTGCTGCAATGGCCGTAAACATGATAGCGGCACGTAATACGGATGCACCTGCACCTGTAAGCAAACTGAAGAGCCATAACAACGTAAGGACGAGTACTACTTTCAACCATTTTAACTGCTTGTATTTATTTAACGGCTTGAATAAAAGTAACAGCAGCCAATAGATCAAGCCCAGATGCAAGCCGCTGATGGCAATTACATGTACCACACCTGTATTGCTGTAAGCCTGTACCAGGTCCCTGTCCAGGTCATCACGATAACCAATAAGCAAAGCTTCAGCCACACTTATTTCCTGTTCACCTTTAATATTTTTGCGAAGAACAGTAAGAATATATTCTTTTGTTTCGTAGATCCACGACCAGAAGACAGACACTTGCCTTTTATCCAATACGACGTATTCAGTTTTTTTCAGGGACAACTGGTGCGTAATACCATTGAATAACGCATACCGTTTATAATCAAAGCCACCGGGGTTGCCGGCATTCTTTATTTCCTGCAAGGTTTTATTGATGGCAATGATGTTGCCATACTTCAAAGCAGGAGCAATACTGTCTTTTTGAAAATAGAGAATGATATGGCCGCTTACTTTTGTTGCTTTTCCGGTTTGCTGTACAGAAACAATTTCAGCCAATGCTTTGTATGTTTTTTGTTTTTCACTTAATGGCTCCAGTAAACGGGCTTGCACAATATCCCCCGGTTTGTAAATATGGCCAACCCATTGTTGCTGATGATTGATTTGTTTGAACCATGTAAGCAGTATGCCAAAGCCAAGCATGCAAAGAGTAATACTTACGCCGGGCAGCCAGTTGAAGAAGAATTTCTTTTGCTCGTTACTGAATATATACAATAACAGAAAAGGAATTGCTGCAACAAGGAGGTATAAAGCGATGCTCCAATGCAGTGAAAAATACCAGCCGCAAATGATCCCTCCTGCCAACGGAAGCAGGAAGCGTATGAATGGAATGTTTTTCCAGATGGGAATTTGGGGCGACATTCCTATAAGGTAAAAAAAGTTTTTTTCTAATCCTATTCGCTTAGTAAATTTTTTAGAAATAATCATTACAACGTCCTATATCCTGACTTGAAGGGAATCATTCACAATGAATTGATTGATTTGGATAATCTTACTTCAATTCACAAAATAGAAATCAGATTGTATAGTGAACCCTGTATAGGCGTATGAATTGAAAGAAAATTAACTTGGTTCTTTAGTTATTTTTTCTTCTTGAGGATTTTCTTCAATTAGTGATTTCATAAAAATGACTGGAAGTACTGCATTATTTAAATATGTTCCTCTAAACTCTGAATACATTACACCTCTTGCTGTAGAGATAGCTACTGGTTTAACTAGGGCTTCTAGATGCGCAGGGATTGTAAATAATCCTTCTTCATTTTGAAGAATTTTATTTTCAAAATCTACTATTTCAAACAAACATGAGATGCCAATTTTTGCCAATTCTACCGGATCTTCACCACCACGGATTTTAATAGTAACAAAGGGAATTACTAATTTTAACTCAGCATGTACTTTCATTTCAACACGTACATCAAAAAGGAATTGAAGTCCGAGACCAGTCGCTGGCATTTGTTCCATGCTTTTAAAAACAAGTTCAATACCAACTAAACGAAAATTTATTATATCGTCGCTCATATTTGAAGATTTATGCAGCTGGCTCCACCATACTGAAAACTAATGAAGAAGGCTTACTATCAATTTTTGACTCTGTCGATGTATTAGAAAGATTTTTTGTAAACCTTGCTTTGTTCGACAAATCATATGTTGATCCTTTCGACGAAAAATTATCGGAAATAATTTCCATTTGAGTAAATTCAGTTACAGCCGCCGAGGTTTGATTTAGTACAGAACTATACTTGTATTCAGGAAATGTGATTAATTCAAAGTTTAATGCTTGAGACAATTTATAAATTGTCTCAAGAGTTAAGTTTTCTTTCCCTTTAACAATTTTACTAATTTGTTGTGGGGAGACATTTAAGGTCTCAGCCAATTTAGTTTGATTCAACTTCTCCTTGTTTTCTATAATTGCAAGAATACGGCGTGCAATTTCAGAAGAATATTGCTTTAACCAAGGGTTTGCTTTTCTAAACTGGGCTTTTTCTTTCCAACCTGAAGGGTTCTTGCTAATTATTTTATTTAGGTTATCACTAAAGTTGGTCATAATAATAAATTAAGTCATCATTAATAATAATATTATTCTTCCTAAGAAACAATTTAACTGTTTCAATTTTTTCAAGCTCAGTAATAGTATCAGGATGTTCTTCCATAGTTTTTGTCAACTTGATTGTGCCTCCTGTTATAACAAATGTATTATCCCCGAGTCTTATCCCATATAAACGTAATAATGGTTTAGGAAAATTACGTCTATCATCAATCTTTGCTTTTGTTTCTTGATGAGGTGGTACTGTATATTGCTTGTTATGTAATGGTTTAAAAAGCATTTGAAGGTTGCCCCTGTCTTTTCAAAACCTGATTCTGAGTAACCTTCAAGTAAATTTTCTAATTCTTCAACTTCGTTAAGAACTTTAGTAATCAGGTCATCAATTGTAACATTTGTAAAATACTCTGATACTAGATATTTTTGATTAGTAATAAAGTATTGAGTAATAAATTCTATATCGTTCCACAACTCAAATAACCTCTCAAATTCATCCAAATCCCCGTC
>JAYUTS010000089.1:0-3861 GCA_043754995.1 Chitinophagaceae bacterium | reverse complement strand
TCAACATAAATTTAAACAGGCAGGTCATTTACTCAATATGAGTTACAACTATACGTTTCACCGGGAAGATGAAAAATATTTTCTCATCAATCAAATGCCCGCATACACAGGAAAGGATACATTTATGTTATTGGCAGATGAACATGTAAGTGATGTTACAGTTGATTATATTAAACCATTAAAGAGTGGAAAAATAGAAACAGGTGCAAAATTCCGTTGGAGGAATATCCCCACCAATATGCGTTTTTTCCCCGGCATCAATTCACCTTTGGATGTAAATGCTGGTGGATGGGCACGTTACAATGAAGTGATTCCTGCGTTGTACAGTAACTATATTTATGAAGCAAAAAAGATTGAACTGGAAGCAGGTGTACGTCTGGAAAATGTAAACCTGACCTACACAGTAAATCCAGATCATAATACCTACAAAAGCGACGGTTATAATTATGTTCAATTATTTCCCAACGTAAGATTTACATATATCATGAGTGAGAATAATCGATTGTCTGTGTTTTATAATCGCCGTGTCGACAGACCTGATGAAGGTGATATCAGAATATTTCCTAAATACGATGAACCTGAAGTCTTGAAAATTGGCAACCCTGCATTGCGGCCCCAGTTTACACAAACAATGGAACTGGGTTATAAATCAAGCTGGGCCAAAGGATATTTTTATAGTGCCGTGTATCATCGCATCAGTACCGGCAACATTACAAGAATTGGAACCACTGTTCCGGGAAGCAACATTATCTATAACGTATTTCAAAATGCAAAGAAAGCAACGAATACAGGTGTTGAATTAATTGCCAATCAGAAACTGAACAAGTTTATTTCTTTCAACATCAATATAAATGCTTACCAGAATATCATTGCCGCATTTACAGTTGAAAATAAATACCCTTTCGCCACTCTTTACAGTGCACAAAGAGAAAAAGCATATTCAGGAAGTGTAAAATCGAATGCTTTGTTTTCGCTTAAAGCAAATACTGAAATTCAGTTGGCAGCTATTTACCTTGCTCCTGACATTATACCACAGGGAAAAATTGCAGAACGTTTTTCAGTTGATCTCGGTATAAAAAAATCTATACAGAAAAGTAAAGGCGAATTATTTTTCAATGCAACTGATCTATTCAATACACTCCGCATCAGTAAGAATATCAACGGCACTTCATTCAGGATAGTTAGTACCGACTACTATGAAACGCAGGTGTACAGGCTGGGCTACAGTTATAAGTTTTGATAACTGCGGAAATTGCTGAAACCAAAAGCTATATCCCTATACATCTGCATTGGGTTATAGAAAAAAATACAAGTAGTACTACCGCTTTCCTTTTTTTTATTCACATTCTCAGCAATATCACTTGCGGAATTATGGAATGCAGCAATAAGAAATTATTTTACATCGTTATTTAGTTACTCAATTTCTCCCCAAAATTTACTGTTGTAAAATTGTTTTATTGAATTGACCATTCAACTAAAATCGATATGCTATGAAAACTTTTACAATGATCTTAATTATTGCAGCAACCTTGAGTTCCTGCTCCATCAACTCCGGTTCTAAAACAACTGCTGCTGTTCCAACTGCAACAACTGTTCATTACAAACCGATGCCTGTCAGCACTGTTACTACTATTTCAAATAAAAATAGTATCAGGGGAATGCAGAAATATTACCGCAGCACCAACACAGCAGTTGGGCCAGCAAGGATTGTGATAGATAAATCGGATTTTGAATTACGTGTATATGATAATAAAGGCTTGCTTGCAGTTTACCCGGTTGTGTTCGGGCTAAAACCTCTTGAAGATAAATACATGCAGGGCGACAGGAAGACACCGGAAGGAACTTTCAAGGTCAGCTATTCAAAACAACATCAGCTATGGAAACATATGCTCATGCTTGATTATCCTACTACTGAGAGTTTAATTAAATTCAAAGTAAGAAAACACAGTGGATTGATTCCTGCTGCTGCAAGTATCGGCAGTGGAATTGGCATTCATGGTGTAGAACCTGGCAATGATTTTTTCATTGACCGCTTTTATAACTGGACCAATGGTTGCATTTCACTCAAGAATACACATATTCAAGACTTGGCGAGATACGTAAAGACAGGAACTTCTGTTTCGATTCAGAAATAACAGCGGATTTTTTTTAATTGATATTGCACAAATCAATTTCTTCAACTGATTTAGTGCTGAGGATCACTTTATTGATCACACCCTTCATGTTATAATAAACGATCATGATGCCAAAGGCCATTTGATATGCTTCCCAGTTGGCATCTTTCAGTTTGGCGTTACCAAAACGAACAAAGAGATCATCCCGTTTTGCACCCATTACCGGCACAGTGAATTTTCCTTTGAAAGCATCTGTGATCACCACATAATCACGCTGTATATAAAAGCAGATACCTTTATCATCGTAGTATACACCTCCACCACAACCGGATTCATTTCCTTCTTTGTCCGATGAAGTAAAGCAAGGTAGCTTGGCTTTGATCTGTTCAGGATCAGCATTGGGTTTGGCCTCGTTGATCCAGCCCTTGTACACATCAACTGTAATAACACCACAATCAGGTTTTGTTTTCAATTGTGCTGTGGCAGTCATATATCCGGCAAAAATAAAAAGCAGAACTAAAGCATGTTTCATAGATTACTATTTGTTGTAAAAATGCAAATTTCTGCAATATCTTTTAATTCTATTGTTTTGAATTTATATTCCGGTCGGTGAGGACACCGACCGGGGCCCGGCCATGGTTGGTGTCTCCACCAACCATTACTAAACAAACGAAGCTTTGTTGTGTAAGTGTTAATTGGTGCTGCACAGATCAATGTTATCTGTTGTTTTGGTGCTGATGATCACTTTGTTCACCACTCCGCCTGTATTATAGTACACGATCATAATACCGTAAGCCATTTGGTAAGCTTCCCAATTAGCATCTTTCATTTTGGGGTTTCCGAAATTTTTAAACAGTCCGCCCCGCTTAACCCCCAGCACAGGTGCCGAGAACCTTCCTTTGAACTTGTCTGTGATCACCATATAGTCACGCTGTGTATAAAAACGGAGTCCTTTATCGTCATAATATACACCGCCGCCGCAGGTAGATTCGTTTCCTTCTTTTTCAATCGAAGTAAAACAAGGCAGTTTTATTTTGATCTGTTCAGGATCGATATTCGGCTTGGCTTCATTGATCCAGCCTTTATACACATCCACGGTAAGAAGTCCGCAATCGGCTTTCACTTTCAGTTGAGCAGTTGCTCCAAAAGCGGTCATCAGCAGTACAAATAAAAAAATGGCATACTTCATAGAATCAATATTTGCCTGTTTACTGCAAATTCCCTGCTAAAAATTCAATATGGAGGGAATAATTGCCCGTTTGGAGAAATATTTAACTTCACGGCTATGTTTTTTATTCTTTCCAAACTGCTTTACTTTTTTATTTCACCATTTAACTGGTTGTTGATCCTGATCCTGTTTGCCTTTTTTACAAAAGATGCCAAACGAAAAAGACGTTGGATCATCCTGAGTTGTTGCTGGTTTTTATTTTTCTCCAATCCCTATATTATTCATAAACTCATCATCAACTGGCAGACGCCCCAAAAAACATTGGTCGCCAATGAACAATATGAAACGGGTATTTTGCTGGCTGGTTTTGTTGGATTTGAATATAAAAGCAAACAGGGTTATTATGGCGCTGCCAGCGACAGGTTTATTCAAGCCGTCCGTTTATATAAACTTGGCCACATCAAAAAAATTCTCATTACAGGCGGCAGTGGCAGTATCTGGCGACAACAATATAAAGAAGCTGATTTTGTAAAAGAGCAATTGCAGGACATGGGTGTAGCCGCTGCAGATATACTCAGT
>JAYUTS010000088.1:0-8919 GCA_043754995.1 Chitinophagaceae bacterium | reverse complement strand
TGGAGTGGATCAAAAAAAATCAACACTGGCTTTCATTCTTTTCAGGCATTGTATTATCACTTACCTGTTACCTCTTCAATCCATTTACTTTAGATGCCAACGCCAGCAAAGCGGTAGCAATTGCCGTACTCATGATCACCTGGTGGATCAGTGAAGCATTGCCAATGCCAGCAGTTGCATTGATTCCACTGGTGCTTCATCCTTTATTTAAAATCGGAACCATTGAAGAAACAACAAAAGCATACAGCAACCCGGTGATTTTTTTATTCATGGGTGGTTTCATGATTGGCCTTGCTATTGAAAAATGGAATTTACATAAACGCATTGCTTTACATATTGTAAAACGCACCGGTACCAGTGGCGACAGAATTATTCTCGGCTTTATATTGGCAACAGGTTTTCTCAGCATGTGGTTAAGCAACACAGCCACTGCCATGATGATGTTCCCCATTGCACTCAGTGTAATTGCAGTGATGAAAGAGCATGAACAACCCGGAACTAATATGCTTAACTTTTCCCTGGTGTTGATGCTGGTGATTGCATATGCCAGTAATATTGGCGGCATGGCAACGATCATTGGCACACCTCCTAATGTAGCTTTTGTTGGGTTCATTGAAAAAAAATACGGGTACACTGTTCAATTTCTCGATTGGATGATAGTATGCACACCATTGGCCATTCTATTACTGGCCGCATTGTATTGGGTATTGGCGAAATGGTTATTTCCAAGCCGCATTAAAAACAGTAAAGAAGTCAACCACTATATTCATGATGAGATCCGCATGTTGGGTAAATTATCGGGTACAGAAAAAAGGGTGTTAACCATTTTCATTATCACTGCTTTGCTATGGATAACCAAAGATCTGCTCAATCAACTCAACTGGTTCAGACTAGATGATAATATGATTGCCATCATGGGTGCATTGGCATTGTTTGCAACACCCAGCGGAACAAAAAAAGAAAACAAACCGCTCATGATTTTAGAATGGGGCGATACGTCTAAAATGGCATGGGGCATTTTATTGTTATTCGGAGGCGGTATTGCTTTAGCCAATTCATTAGAAAAAGTTGGTGTTATGGCGCAGGTGGGCAACTGGCTGGCCAGCTTCAGTAATATCAATGGGTTAGCGTTGTTGTTAATGATTGTCATCATTTCTATTTTCTTAAGTGAAGTAATGAGTAATGTAGCGCAGGTTATTGTTTTAGCTCCTGTACTTGCATCGTTAGCTGATGCTTTGCATTTAGATCCTTTATTATTGGGCATTCCCATGACCCTTGCTGCAAGTGCGGCTGCCATGATGCCGATGGGTACGCCACCCAATGCTATTGTATTTAGCAGCGGACATATTAAATTAAAGGATATGATTAAAGCAGGTTTTGCTATGAATATCATCAGTATCATTCTAATTACATTGTTCTGCTGGTTTGTATTGCCATTGGTGATGGGGGTGCTGATGAAATAAATAGTTCAATTGAATTTGAATAATACAGGAAGCAGACATGATAATAATTGAATGCCTTTTATAAAAAACTATATGCAAAGCCCTGTTTAGGAACAGGTGTTTTCGGTGAACCTTCCGGAAGTTAATGTGCATAAATAGATTTAACCTTGTTGAAGTTATTTCATCAAAAACCTCTCTACCTTTATACGCCTGAGAATAACTAAACATTCCAAAACCACCCCTTTTTCCGCATTCCCCCTGAATCTTTAATCTGTACAAAAATTTCAGCAACAGCAAATGTATCATCAGCCGGTTCAGTAAGTACACACCTCTCAACTGCATTGTATAGCCACCTGTTTACAACCATCCTGTTAACATCTGAGCCCGGGAAACCCTGGTATTTTAATTGTTCATTTTTAAAATGATTACTATGGAAGTACAGGTTCGTCATGCCGAGAAAGTACAAAGGATGTACGAGGCGTTCAACAGGGGCGATATCCCCTTTATTCTTTTCAACCTTCACCAGGATTGCATATGGGAGACAATGGGCCAACCGGAAATCCCTTATGCAGGTATTTATCATGGTCCGGAAGATTGCCGTAATTTCTTTAACAAGCTGGGCGACACCCTTGATTTTACAGAAATGGTGCCCGAGCATATTCTTGAAACCGGCAACACCGTTATTGCCACCGGTCATATGAAAGGCAATGTTCGCCAAAACGGAAAACTGTTTTCTTCTATTTTCTGTATGATCTTTGAAGTAACCGATGAAGGACAGGTTCTTCATTTCCGTGACTGTGCAGATACGCTCACATTAGCAAGAGCTATTAACGGAAATTAAATCAACCAGCCGTTAGGGGTTTGGAACAGGATAACCTGCTCCAAACTTTTTTTTTGAAAAAATCGTATAAATTTCTACTGTATGATCTGTGTCTTCATGCCCAAAAAAAAGCAGGGCACTTGCCTGCTTTTTTTGAGTATGCTTAAATAGATAAATGAAAAGGAAGAGACAGATAAAACTTAAAACCTCGGACAGCTCAATTTCTTCCTGTTCGGATCACTGTGTTTTTGTATCCAGATCAATGAAAGTTCAATACCCCCTCTGCGGCGTGATGCAGCCGTTAGCCGGGATACGTTTACATCATAAGAAACACCGAAACGATAACTGCCGAATTCCAAACCGGCGTAAGGTATAATAGCATCGTCCCAGCGAAACCAGGCACCTGCATATACATCGGTAGGGTTATCAAAATCACTATTTAATGTAAAACCAACTGCTGCACCGAGCATGGTTTCTGTTGCACCTGCCTGGCGTTGATGATTGGCGCTCACAAACAAAGTAGTTGCATCAGCAATGGGAAAATAACCACCGCCATGTACAGTAAACCGTGGATTCAATAAAAAATTGGCTCCCTGGAAACTAACCTTGGGCCGGTTGATATGATACATGGAGACGCCCAAGTAAAAATTATTATAATCGTTGGTAGCGCCATTATAGACAAAGCCTGCATTCACATCAGCATAGTTGATATTCACAAAACCATTGCCGGCAAAAACTTCAGCCGTATTGCCGGTAAAACCAAGACTTGTTAACTCATCAGCAAAATCAAGTTTATTGATATCTAATTTGCGTTGGGCATAAGTACCGCTGAAGCCTGCTCCTATCTGGTGATATCCATTTTCATCCAATCCCTTATGATATGCAACAGAGCCGGAGATATAACTGTTCTTCATTACCCCATCACCATTTACATCATACATACCCATTACACCAACTCCAAACTGATCAGTTTCCGGAATACGGTTGGGCAATATTCCAAAGTCGGCCGACATTGTTCCGGTTCGGAATGCATTATTGATTGTTGGCCATTGATTGCGGTAGTTACCTGCAACACGAACAATACCATTGAACTTTCCTGTTAATGCAGGATTCAAAGTAAGTGGTGAAGCAAAAAATTGGGAGAAATTAGGATCCTGTGCATAGGTATGCAACACGAATAGTAACAAGGGAATGATAATCAGTTTTCGCATAAGAGTTATGGTTATAAATAAGACTTCTTTCAAGAATTATTTGCTGCTTGATCTAGATACAAGTTGAAGGTTTCATGTTTAACGTTGAAAGTTTTCACACCTCAATCAATCTGCACAAAAACGAACCACAATTAACTTTACAACCTTTAAACGTTCAACCTTAAACCTTTTTACATCTGCTGCTTTGTTCCATAAGCAAGATCTCCGGCATCACCCAAACCCGGAACGATATAGCCTTTTGCCGTTAATTCATCATCAATATCACCACACCAGATCTTTACTTTCGGTTCGCTGCGATGTACATATTCAATCCCCACCGTACAGGCAATGGCACAAACAATATGTATTTCAGAAGGCTGTCCCTCTTCTCTTAAATACTGCACCGTTTTTACCAATGAGCTCCCGGTAGCCAGCATGGGATCGGCAACAATCACTACCCTGTTTTCCAAATTGGGGCAACTCACATAATCCAGGCTTATTTCAAATGTACCATCACGGCGATGTTTACGGTAAGCTGAAATAAACGCATTATCGGCCCGGTCGAAATAATTCAACAGCCCCTGATGTAACGGTAAACCGGCCCTCAATATTGTAGCCAGCACCGGCTGCGCTTTTAAAACTTTTGTTGGTGCTGAACCCAGTGGTGTAGTAATTTCCCTGTCTTCCCAGGCCAGTAATTTGCTGATTTCGTATGCAGCCACTTCCCCAATCCGCTCCAGATTGCGCCTGAAACGCATACGGTCGTTTTGAACCTCTGTATCTCTTAACTCCCCCACCCAGTTGCTCACCAACGAATGATGTTCGCTTAAATTAATAACCATGTTGTTGTTATAAGTCGTTAAACTTTTTTGTTACAGGCAGTGTTGCTGCTATTGAACTACGGTTGCGCCTGGCCGTCCGTAGCTTTGCGAAGGCGGGTCGCACACTTGAACTGCAACAATTCTATTCATCCATACACGCTGCAATAGCTGCTTGTCTTACTTTTACAAATCTAATTGATAAAGATTGAACCCCATGGAAGAGGGTGCAAAAATCTGGATCATCCATCTAAAATTATAAATCGAATGGTTTACAGGGCGTTGGGCATCTGCGGTAATACAATTCAACAAACACTCGACCTTGCTTTTGTATCTTTTGAAGTAAGCGGGCAACAATGGGCTTATGAAACAAGGCAGGTTCTTTCTTATCCTTATACCAATGAATGGCAAAAACGTTTACAGGGAGCCGCTTCACTTACTGCTGTTGATTATATGCAATTGCATGTTGATTATGGTCACCTGCTTGGTAACAGTGCCAAACAATTCATCACTGATCAACAACTCGATTACCAGGTTCAACTGATTGCTGTTACCGGGCATTCAGCTTTTAATTCAGCTTCAACAAAAATGAGTCATCAATTGGGCGATGGTGCTGCGGTTGCCGCCATTACAGGTATAAATGTGGTGAGCGATTTTAATAACATCAATCTTGCATTGGGCGGATATACAATACCTGTTGTAAATTATGCAGAAAAAATATTGACTGCACTTGAACCTGCTGCTTATAAAGAATCCATTGCCGCTGCCTTTTTTGCTGTGTTAAGATGGAGAGAAGAAAATAATTTTTTCAGTGCTGATACCGGTGCTACAAGAAATAGCATTGGTGGTGCCGTATGGGTGGGGCAAGAATGGTAAAGCTTATAACCCCAATACTGTTTTCAATTTTGGATAACCTGCACGGCTTACAGGAATCTTTGCACCTGATTTTAAAACGGCTACATGATTTTCTTTTTCATACGGATCAATTCGTGTGATCTGTTGCATGTTTACCATATAAGAACGATGGGTTCGTACAAAAAAAGAAGCATTCAACACTTCTTCAAAATAAGACATGGTTTGTTTTTTTAAAAAACTTCCTTCGCCGGTTACAATTTTTACGTAATCATCAGCCGCTTCTAAATAATGAATTTCATTGACCGGAATGATCTTGATCTTAGTTCCTGTTTTTACCAGCACCCGTTCATTTTGTAAAGGATGTTTAGCCGCATCTTTTAATAAGTTCTTTGTGGTTGCAGATGTTTGTGTTTTACCCAGCTCCATCCATTTGCTGATGGCTTTATCGAAGCGCTGCTGCGAAAAAGGTTTTAATAAGTAATCAATGGCATTGGCTTCAAAAGCCTGGATGGCATATTCATCAAATGCAGTGGTAAAGATTGTATGCGGTGGATTTTCAATCAGCTCCAGCATTTCAAATCCTGTTATTTTGGGCATTTGTATATCAAGAAAAATTAAATCAGGTTGATGCTGCTGAATGGCTTTCACTCCTTCAAACCCGTTCGCACATTCTTCCATTACCTGTAACTGCGGGTATTGCTGCAGACATTCTTTTACAATACTGCGTGCCAGTGGCTCATCATCTATGATCAATATTTTCTGATTCATACAACTATTTACTTAGAAGCTTCGGGCAAGTATGGTTGCGGCACCTTTACTTTAGTGATAAAGATATTTTCTTTTGTTTCAGTTTGCAGCAGATCATTCCGGCCAAACAACAGGTATAATCTACGTTGTACAGAACTTACCCCAAAACCCGTTCCTTTTTGTGCAGAGGCTGTTTCAACATCAAACGGATTTTCAACTGTAATCAACAACTCTCCTTTTTCATTGGTTGCTGTAAGACTGATCAATGTTTCACCCGTTGTATCATACAATCCAAACTTAATGGCATTTTCCACTAATGGCTGCAGCAACAACGCAGGAAGCTGGAGCTGTAATGCACCTGCATCCATTTCAAGATGTGTTGAAAGCCTGTTGCCAAACCGCACTTTTTCAATTTCAAGATACAACTGAAGCGAATGAATTTCTTCTTCCATCCTTACCCATTGCTGCTCTTCTTTTTTTAATGTTGAGCGCAGGAATTCTGATAACTGCTGCAACATATTTCTTGCTTCTGCCGGTCTTGACCCGATTAATGCATTAATGGAGTTGAGTGCATTAAATAAGAAATGCGGTTGCAATTGCTGACGCAGTTTATACAGTTCTGCTTCTTTGGTTAATTTTTCTGCATCATTTTTTTGCTGCTCTGTTACACTCCGTTCCTGCCAGCTATAATAAGCATAACCAATCAGGCTCACACAACCATTGATCAGAAATGCAATGGCAATCCGTAAAGGCCAGGTATTTTTCATCAATGACTGATAAGATGTATTTTCTTTTAAGAAAAAATCCATCACCAGGTTATTTAAAGAGAACCAACCTCCTGTAAGCAGGATGATCCATACAAACAGATTTAAAAAGCCCTGCTTACGTGGTAAATAAAAACGCAGAATGGTTATGAGCAAAAGCGAAACAAAGATGAGTAATGTATTGCTCACCAAACTATCTGTAAGAGCAGAAAACCAATCGAGACCCATGCTGTACAATGCCAGATGGTGTACACAGATCCATACAAACCAACTGATGCAGAAGGGAATCATGAACTGCCTGGAACGGAAAGGTGATAATGCCAATGCGTTGGTTTTACGGTTGAATGATTGTTGTAAAATGACTGAGCATATCCTTTGAACGAAGTTTTATTGCATGGATAAACATGGCTGCATTTTCTTCTTCGCTGATCTTTGAGAACAAAGCTGCACCATCAACTCCTGTTTGCAAAGGATAAATATCTGTTATTGCAATCAATTTCCACTGCACCAGTTGATTCGATTGATTCATAAAAGCTTCTTCTTCCTGCAAAGCAACAGAATTTGTTTTTGCAATGGCTTCTTCTGCATCATTGGCTAACACAATCCGCAATTGCTCTTCAAACTGCGGCTTGTGGTTGCCGTTACCACAAATGATTTGAAACATTATTTTTACAAGATACCAGTTCATGCTGCAGTTGGTTGCTGATAAGGTTTAATGATAGATGAACCTGCATGTACTTCATCAAGGCTTCTACATGCTTTAGCCTGGCACTGCATTATGATCTTGATTTAATATCAATTCCACCCATCATCACAAATCCATCAATGATCAATACCTTATCCATCGCAATACCGGCTGGTTCTGCCCGCTTATCTTCAATACTTCCAAAAACTGCCGCAGCTTCACTGCGTATTTGCCAATGCGGTGGAATAAAGAGTGTGGTGCCGCCGAAAATATTAACGATCTCCAGTTTGATCTCACCTGTAAAATCAGCATTCAACAAATTAATTTCAGAGCCGCCAAATACGGTTACTACTTCGCCACCTTTAAAATTCTTGGCATAAATATTTTTCTTTACTACCCCAAAAATGGCAGCGGCATCCAGCACATCTTTTGATGAATCGTGCAATGATGTGTGTTCTGTTGTAAAAGCTTCCTGTGTCATATCATTCAATTGAAAAGATTTTTTACGTTTAACTGTTAAACTATCCCGTTTCAGCAAAAAACTTAATCCCACGGCAATAATAATTGCCGGCCAAAAGAAAGTACTGAGATGTAACCCGGGATATATTTTCATTACAAAGAAAAAGACCCCGAGTCCCATCAATATCCAGGATGTGCCGGATCTGAACCGCTCTTTAATTCCTGATACCAGGCCAACCAGGATCAGGATCATGGGCCATGTAAATAAATAAGCGGGGAAGGGGAAATCTAAATTCCTGAGAAGGATCACCATACCAACTCCGATGATGATGAGACCAACCCATACCCGTTCATTGATCTTTTTGGCCTTTACTTTGAATTCTTCCTGTGTCATAACTGCTTTGATTTATTACACAAAACTATATGCCGGCAGCGAGGTGCACAATAGCAGGGAGGTTTGCAGCATGCCTTTATCGGCGAATAGCGGAAACCTGTCGGTGAGCTGAAAAATGAAACGTTGATTATTTGAAACGCTGATTGAAATCATACTGCTTGAAAAAACAGTTTTCATTTTATATATTTGATTTCATGCCTGATACAAAAACACAACAATCCTCAGTTCAAGAAGAAAAAACATCTTCAGGTGCTTATGTTTTGGGTGCTGCGGAAAAAGAAATATTTAACCAACTGCAGTCGCAACTCAGTAAACAATTCAATCAAACATTTCCTGATAAACTTGCACCGAGAACCGTTGTGGTTATTCCAAGTCTTACACTTGACCGGGCAATTCTTTCAAAAGTAAAGGGTCATGTGTTTTATGAAGAACGCTTGCTTTGCCTCCTGATGTTGTTAAGGATGCCCCGCACACGCATCATTTATATTACCAGTGTGCCGGTTGACCCCGCAATTATTGATTACTACCTGCACCTGTTACCGGGCATCACCGGCTATCATGCCAGGCAGCGTCTCAGCTTAATGAGTTGTTTTGATGCTTCTTCAACACCTCTCACTTGTAAAATCCTGGAGCGGCCGAGGTTGATTCAACGCATTAAAAACTTAATTGACCCTTCTTCTCCTGCACATATTACATGTTTTAATGTAACAGAATATGAACAAACATTGGCGGTTGAATTGGGTAT
>JAYUTS010000087.1:0-3868 GCA_043754995.1 Chitinophagaceae bacterium | reverse complement strand
AAATCCACTATCAATAAAATGTTCCAATGTTACAGTTACTTCCTGGGGTGCTTTTTCATACAACGCCAGTTCATTGATTAATTGGAGTAATCCTGAACAATCTTCTTTTACTGCACGGCGGATAGTGATAGACATAATTGATACTTAAAAATGAACTGCAAATGTAAGGATTGATGATTCTGGAAACAGGGCTTAATGTTTCAAGGGTCTTTTTTTGATCATTCCTCCTTTGGTATCTTTTACACTGCTCATCACCACAAATGCATAAGGATCTATTTTCTGTATTTCAGAATTAAGTTTATTGAGTTCAAGCCTTGTTACAACAGTATAAATGATATCAATATCTTTTGTTTCACCCTTTTTGCCAAAGCCACGTTTGCCATTATAAACGGTTACTCCCCGTCCCATATCATTAATGATCATTTCCCTGATTTCCTCATTGTGTGAGGAGATGATACTTACACCTGTATATTCTTCAATACCTTCTACAATAAAATCAAGCGTTTTAGAAGCAGCGAGATAAGTAATGAGCGAATACATGGCAATATCAATGGAAAGAAAATAAGCTGCTGCCGAAAAAATAATGATGTTGATGAGGATGATAATATCGCCGATGGTTGTTCCCAGTTTACGGCTCAGGAAAATAGCGAGCACTTCTGTGCCATCAATGACTGCACCACCTCTTACCGATAAACCAATACCGGCACCCAGAAAGAAACCACCAAAAACAGCAACCAGTAAATTATCGTTGGTTACATTCGGGAAATTGACGGTTGCAACAACTAAGGCAAGAAGAGAGATGGCCATGGCCGTTTTAATGGCAAAATTTCTGTGCACCACTTTATAAGCAAGAATAATAAAGGGGATGTTCACAGCAATTAATAAAACGTATAGAGGAATTTTTGTTAAGGCTGAAATGAGCAAAGAGATACCGGTAGCTCCACCATCAATAAATTGATTGGTTAATAAAAAACCTTTAAAACCAAATGCTGCAGAAAAGATGCCGGCAATAACCAACAGCGCATCTTTGGTAAGACGGATGATGTTCATTTTTAATTCACGAAAACCACTGGCCAATTGAAAATTACTGAATTCAATTCCCTCTTCCAGTTGTTTGTGACTTAACGTAGTGCTGATGATGATCCGTTTCAGAAGTTTGTTCATTTGCCGGTTTTATAGTATGTGAGGGAATGCTAAAATAAACCAGATGCAGGAGGAATCCAAAACTATAAGCAGGGCCAGGCTGATCATGAATAAAAAAGCGGCTGCATTTCATCAGCCGCTTTTTTAACAAGATGAAAGAATGATTATTTTTTCTTTATTGCTTTAAATGTTCCGTTTGGCTGAATAAAATAACCTGCTGTTGTTTCGTCTTTTTCATTTTTTTCAAAACGAAGACTAAAACCGCTGAGGATTTTTAAATTGAACACATCTTTCTTCACAGGTATCAGTTCATATTCAGGCTGACCAGGTACAACCAGCGTTAATGTTTTTTCTCCTTTGATATAAACTTTTACAATTGTTGGTCCGGGTAGTTCATATTCTCCAACATATTTTTCCAGATCTGCTTTACTTACCTCAATGGTTTCAACTTTCTTTTTAAACTCAATATCTTTTACTCCGTTCTGTAAGGGAAGAGATAGTGATTCGATTTCTCCTTTGATATTAATATTGAACAAGCCTTTCATTGCATCGTCTTCATCTGCATCCACCCCATCCGCAACTGGTATAAAATTGAAGTAGTTATAATGGTAATGTTTTACTTTAAAGTTTAATGCATTGAACTTAGCTACTACAGAATCTTTTTGCATTTCAATGCTTATTGTTCCATACGCTTCATTCGTATAGGTTCCGGTATAATCGGTAATGGAATGTGTAGGCCTGGTACCTTTTTTCTGTTGTGAGCTATCAGCTTTCAATTTTTCTTTGGCCGAAGCTTTGGCTTTGTCCACCGCATCTTTTTGTGTTCGGTGCCAGTCTTTGAATTTCAACCCCAGCATCCGATCCATAATTGTATTACGAATGATACCAGGAACAGGTGATCCGTTTTGATTCACCGAAACAAATACACCAATACTATCTGTTGGAAAAAAAGAAGTGCTGCTGCTGAAGCCATCAATATTACCTCCATGCTCTACACGGTAATGTCCACGATAGTTCGCAAGGAACCATGCCATGCCATAGTTGCTGAAGAATACGTCCGGTTGTTCTTTACTTGGCAAACCAGCACCAATGATCATTTGCGAACTGATGGCCTGGTTATAATAGGTTGCAGGAATAATTTCTTTACCATTCAACTTGCCGCCGTTGATCCACATCATTACCCAGTTGGCCATATCTTTTGCAGTGGAGTTGATAGAACCCGCAGGACCAATGCCATCAATATTCATGAACTTCATCTTACTCACTTTCCCATCTTTCTCTGTATAACCAAACGAATAGTCATTTGATTTTACATGATCATTCATCGAAGTGTTGGAAGAAGTCATACCTAATGGAATAAACAATTGTTCCTTGATGAGTGTTTCCCAACTCTTGCCGCTTAGTTTTTCTGCAAGCACACCTTGCGCCAAAAACATGAAGTTGTTGTATTGAAACATTCTGCGCAGCGAAGCAGTCTTTTCAAAAAAGCGGATCATATAAATCAAACTGTCCCTTTTTGTTGCAGAGCCATACCATGCAAGATCATGACGGGGCAAGCCTGTACGATGACTCATCATATCTCTTGTGGTAATATTATTAGTGAGTTCATCATCAATAAAACGTAATTCAGGAAGATAGTGGCTGACGGGTTTGTCAAAATCTAGCTTACCATCTTTCATGGGAAAGCTTAACAGAGAAGAAGTAAATGCTTTTGTACAACTGCCAATGGCAAACAAAGTGTTTTCAGTAACTGGAACTTTGTTCTCATAATCTTTGTAACCAAAGCCTTTGGCCATAATCACTTTATTTTTTTCCACTACTGCAACTGTAACACCCGCTACTTTCCATTCACTTAGGATGCGGTTGATGAATGTATCAATCCCTGCCAAACGTTTATCTGTAGTTTGCGCAGTAGTTGATTGAAAAAGTAAAAGAGTGATAAGGAAGAATAAAAATTTTTGCATTTCCTGGTTGATTTAGTTAAACCTATTTGTTGTTTATGAAATATAAAGATTATTTGATTGTAATATCCGTCAGACGAGGGCGTCAGACGGAATCCAAAGCCTGTTTAAAATCTTCAACCAGGTCTTTGATATCTTCAATGCCAACAGATATCCGTAACAGATTATCTGGTGTAGCTGATGAGGGTCCTTCAATTGATTTGCGATGTTCAATTAAACTTTCAACACCGCCAAGACTGGTGGCATGTGTAAATAAATGCAGAGCAGCAGCTAGCTTTAATGCCACTTCACGATCGCCTTTTACAAGAATGGATAACATGCCACTGTAACCACCTGTCATTTGTTTCTTTGCAATTTCATGTTGCGGATGCGATGGCAGGCCCGGGTATAAAACCCGTTCAACTTTCGGATGTGTTTCGAGATATTGCGCCAGTTGCATGGCATTGGATGAATGTAACGGCATTCTTGCAGTAAAGCTGGTTAAGCTTCTGCAAAGCAACCAGCAATCGTAAGGCGATGGAACTGCCCCACCATATTTTTGTGTGGCACGGATGCGTTCGTAACGTTCATTATCTTCCTTAAAGATCAAAGCGCCACCAAGAATATCACTATGTCCGCCTAAATATTTTGTAGTGGAATGTAAAACAATGTCAATTCCGAGTTCGGTTGGTCTTGTATAAAATGGAGTGGCCCATGTATTATCAGCAACCGTAAAACAATCATGTGCTTTTGCAATAGCTGCTACAGCAGCAAGATCAGTTACT
>JAYUTS010000086.1:0-3892 GCA_043754995.1 Chitinophagaceae bacterium | reverse complement strand
ACTTCGAGTAATTGTCTTCTTTGTAAATAATTCATAGGAATTTCAACCAGTTCATGAGGTTGCATGGCTTTTAATAATTCCCTGATCAGTTCAGCAGTTTTACCATCGGCATAATACACATGCTGCGGATAGCTGGCAACAAAACTCCCTTCCTGCAAATCAAGAATATGATTTTTTTCAGCATCCTCTGCATTGAGTTGAAAGCCGAAGAAGTTGGTTAAGTGCAATGAAAAGTAAAGGGGAAAGTTGGCTGTTACCGACTCATTTGCTTTATCCAATTGCATCAATGCATCTTCAACAAAATAAAACAGATCAGGATTGTTCTCGGGTTGCTTTACACATTTCTGCAATAACTCCATCATGTACAGCAGTACACAATTTTTAATTACATCTGCAAACAACTGTTCATACAGGTAACTCCATTTGAATTCTTTAATGCGCTGCAGATTTTTAAGATCATGATGATACACGATCAACTCCAGCATGGAGCCAGGCTGAAAATAATTGGCTTTACCCGTGCCTTTTTTTGAACTTGTTCTTACACCCTGTACAATATAACTCTGCAATCCATACAACTCAGTATAAGCTGAGACAATTAAACTGGTTTCTCCGTACTTGACTGAGCGGAGAATGACTGCTTTTGTTTTATGTGATACCATTTTGAATTATTATTCACCTCACAAAACAGGTGGCTCTCATGGAGCCCTTTCATTCGATTTGATTTTTTTAACTATAAACAGGATGCTCCTAACGGAGATTTAGCGTGAATGAATTATGCTCCACTTATTTAATGAAAACGATCTTGCCAACATTTTTTTCTGTACCTGACTCATCTTTTGCTAATACAAGATATACCCCGCTTGATACACGTTGATTATTATAATCTTTTCCATTCCATACGGCCTGTCCGCCGAGTGATCTTGTTTGATAAACTAATCGTCCATTGAGTTCTGTAATTTTTACAATCGCATTCTCTGGCAATCCACGGATACCAATCATTCCATTATACCCTGCAGGAACAGGACTGGGAAACACCATCACTTTATCTTTACTTTCATTTGCTTCTGTTGCAGTACTCCGGTAACTGCAAATACCATTGAAGGTGGAGAAGAAAACTTCACCGCTTTGCGGATCAATGGCAATGCGAATGATTTCATTACTTAATAAAGGACTGTTCCCGGCAGTAAAACGTTGAATTACTTTTTCACCATCTGCACTGATTAACCAGGCACCATTTCGGGTACCAACCCATTTACGATTGGCGCCATCAACTGCTAATGCCCGCACTTCTTCGTTCTCAAATAAATAACCGGCAAAATTATCCTGTTGTACAATGGGTTGATAAGCTTCGCAACCATTCGCTGTAAAAACTTCTCCGGGGCATTGAATGATAGCAATGCCTTTGTCTGTTCCCAACCAGATGAAACCATCTTTATCTTTTGCCATACAGTTCACAAAATTGCTCGGCAGGTTACCATTGCCCCTTCCTGTTTGAAACCATTTCCATCTGTCATCGCCTGTGTTATCAATTGAAGATCCATGATTAAAACAAAGCAAACCGTTTCCCTGCGGCACTTGTATCCATTTTTGATTAGCATCATCGATAACAATTGCACCTACCATATTATCAGATATCAAATAAGGAACACGGAATGAACGCCAGTTACCATCAGCTTTTTTTACCAGGAAATTATTACTGCCTGCAAAATTGCTGATCCAAAGATTATTCTCTGCATCAAAAGCCAAACCGCCAACACGATAATTATTCGGATCGCCAATTGCCACATTCAAAAAGCCCTGTTTGTAAATTTTATACTTGTTTGTATTTTCAAATTCAACCAACCCTCCACCAAATGAACCTGCATAAATATTATTGTTGCGTGGATCAACAGCAATGCTGATAACATCCAGCACCGTATCCATCCATGAAAGATTGGTGCGGTTATAATCTTTCCATTCATTATTATTAAATGTAAAGAATCCGGAACCATTGTATTGATAGTTCCAATCTTCATTTACACTACCCCCGGCTACATAGAGTGTATTTTTATAAAACAACATTTCACCATCCAGGCTTCCATAAGGCGAATTGATAACATAACGTTCAAAGATATTTGCTTCGGCTTTTACCAATCCTTTGTCAAAATCTGCAATCCAGATTTCAGCGCCACGTTTCACTGCCTGGAAAGGATAACGCAGTTGATTATTATTTTGAACAATACTGTTAACCGTTCCATTTACATTCAGCAACAGCACCCTTCTTTCGTTCCATGAATTTTTTTCCTGGCATATCAAAACAACAGCATCACTTGCATTTACATTTTCCCAGCGCCAATCATCATTGTATAATAACTGCCATGTGTTTCCATTTAATACAAACAGCGAAGTAAAATATTGAACAATTATTTTATTATCTACCAGCATCACTTGTTTTACCGGCCCTTGTGGCAAGCCATTTGAGCCGCTTAATAAAGTCCAGTTACGGTAATCATTGAGATTTGAAGAATTTTGATTGGCCATTTTTAATCCTTCTTCTGTAGCTGCAAAAAAACGGGTTGCATCGGCAGCAAATCCATTCACTTTTACATGACCCCCATTGTTACCGATATACCAGGTATTACTGATCTCATACTTTTCAAGATCAACTGCAACCACAGCAAACCCAGTACACAGGTATGCCTTATTATTATTGAAACTGATATCATAAATATTTTTATCCCCATTGATATTGCTGCGAAGAATAGCAGGAATGTTGATCACATCATTGCGATAAACTACGTCAAGATTGCTGTTGTTATATGCAATCAAAAGTTTATTACCTGCAGTATTATATTTTATACTTCTGATTCCAACATCACTCAAACCCGTAACCTTACTTAAACGTTCGATTTCTCCTTCAGCAAAACTTACTGAGAATGCGCCAAATTTTGAAGCAGTATAAACATGCTCATTTGAAAGTGTAACACGCAATCCTGAGCGATAATCCATATGCTCACGCCATTGCCCGATAGGCGTTAACTGTGCCGCAACTGTTAAAAAAAACAACATTGCCAGTGCAGAAAAAATAGATTTTAGCCACATGATCAATCAAATTTAAATGCTTTTCTCTCAAGGCAGATTTTTTGCTTTGTTAGTATGGAATGCCGTTTCTTTGCGCTGCTGAAAGTTTACAAAAAACGTATTTGAATAACATGTGGTATATATTGGGTAAATGGGTGTTACGTAACAGGCTTCCTTTGTTAATTGCTGTTCTTCTTTCAACCGCTGTCATGGCCTATTTTGCATCAAAAGTGCAATTGAGTTATGAATTTGCAAAAGCTATTCCCATTGACCATCCCAAGTACCTTGAATACACTGCTTTTAAACAAAAATTTGGAGAAGATGGCAATCTGTTGGTCGTTGCTTTTGAAAAGAAAGACATGTTTCAACTCCCTTTCTTTCAAAAATTTATTGCTTTACAACAATCGTTCAAACAAATACCCGGTGTTGAAGATGTATTAAGTGTCAGCTCTGCAGTAAATCTCATAAAAGATTCTGTGAGTGAAAAACTAAAAGCAGTTCCTGTTTTCCCTGACAAGATTCAAACACAGCAGGTATTAGATAGCTCGGCAGCAGTATTGGGCAACCTTCTTTTCTATAAAGGTTTGTTTTACAATCCCGACAGCAAGGTTTACATGATGGCTGTACGTATCAACAAAGAAGTATTGAATTCAAAAAGCAGAAATGTTTCAGTTGATGGATTGATGAAACTGGCTGAACAGTTTGGCAAAGAACAGAAAATGGAAATGTACATGAGTGGATTACCGCTTGTACGCACCGTGATGAGTACACGTATTGCCAATGAAATGAAATTGTTCCTGCTTGGGTCTGTACTGTTATCCGCCATCATTCT
>JAYUTS010000085.1:0-3894 GCA_043754995.1 Chitinophagaceae bacterium | reverse complement strand
AAACCTGTAATGGCTGGAAACAACAAGTATTTATTTTCAATATGTGGAAAAACAAGGAAGCCGATTCCGGCTAATATCAAACAACTGAAGTGCACCAGCTTGGGTGAATAACGTTTAGCAAACCATACTAACCCGAACGCACACAGGAACGTAACAACATTATACCAGCCGTTTACCAACCCCGTCCAGCTTACTGCTTTTTCATACAGATCAGGATTTTCAGAAGGCGATGTTTTATAAACAGATTGTGCAATGCTCTTGGATGAGTTTTGCCAATAACAAAACAACGCATACCACTGAAACAAATACACCAATGCCAGTTGCCACATTACTTTGGGCATGTCTTTAATGGCGTGTGCAATTTCAATAAAAGGAGAAAAAATACTGAGCGGTTCCGATTTCATTTTTCTCAACTCTTCATCTGTTGGTGGTATTTCTGCTGTGGTACGCATGCTCCACCAGATAGAACCAATAGAACAAACTGCACCCAGAAAGAATGATGCAAATACCCATGTTGGAAGTTTGCCTGTTTTGCCAATAAAGATCAATGGGAAAATAAACAACGATACATTCGCTAATGTTTGGCCAAGCCCTGTAAAAAAACTCTGCGATTGAAAACCTGTTGGTTGTTGCGATGGATTTAATTTATCGGCAATAAATGCACGATAAGGTTCCATAGCTGTATTGTTACCAGCATCTAAGATCCATAACAAACCTGCAGCCATCCATAAACTACTGCTGAAAGGATAAAAGAATAACGCAATACTGCAAAGCAAGGCACCAACTAAGAAATAAGGTTTACGACGGCCAAAACGTGGATGCCATGTTTTATCACTCAACGCACCAATAATGGGTTGCACTAACAAACCCGTCATAGGACCAGCTAAATTCAGAAACGGAATTTCATCAGGACTTGCACCCAACATATCATAAATAGGGTTCACAGCACTTTGCTGCAAACCAAAACTGTACTGAATGCCGAAGAAACCAACATTCATATTAATGATTTGCCAAAAGCTTAAATGGGGCTTGGGAATAGACATGCAGTTATTTGAGTGGTTGGTTGATAAATGGCCAAACTGCACAGGGGCAGCAATCATAATGAAGATAAAATAAGTTTCTTATTGTTTGTTGTTGCAAACGGTTGATGTTGGGAAATCCTTCTGATTCCTCCAGGCATTGGTAATTAATCGACAATGGTACGCCAACTCTAACTTTGTCAAAGTTTAGAGTGAACAATGAAATACAGCTAACCCTGTTTCAACTTTGGCAAAATTTCAATATGTCAAATGGCTAATTCCTTACATCCAACACATCTCTCAAGCCATTCCCCAATAAATTAAAGGCAAGTACCAGTAACATGATAGCAATACCCGGTGCAATGGCCAACATGGGATTATTGGTGATGATGAAGTTGTAGTTTTCTTTAATCATCAGTCCCCAGCTCGGTTGAGGTGGTTGCACACCTACACCGAGAAAACTTAAGCCGGCTTCAATCACAATCGCACTTGCAAAATTGCTGGCGGCGATAACGATGACCGGACCCATTACGTTTGGAAGAATATGTTTGAAGATGGTTCTTGCATGTGAAAAGCCCATCGCCTTTGTTGCTTCAATATAATTGAGTTCACGAAGGCTGAGTACCTGTCCACGGACAAGCCTTGCTACATTCACCCAAAGCGTTAAACCAACGGCAAGAAATACCTGCCAGAAACCTTTGCCCAATGCAAGGGTGATAGCAAAGACTAACAATAAAGTTGGAATACTCCACACCACATTGATGAGCCAAAGAATCACTTCGTCTATCCAGCCACGAAAGTAACCGGCAACAGCACCCAAAAAAATTCCAACAGTGAGTGAGATGAGCACAGCAATGAGCCCCACACTTAAACTGATGCGTACACCAACAATCAAACGGCTGAGAATGTCCCGGCCGAATTTATCGGTACCCAGCCAGAAGGTTTTAGTAACAATGCGGTTCTCTGATTTTTTATTGTTGAATATAAAGCTCAATGGTTCTGTTACTCCTTCATCAACAAATTTCTCTACATCATACCGGTTCTCAACTTGCTTATACGAGCTGATGGGGATGTATTGATAGCGATCTTCTTTGCCAAAGAAAAATTCTGTAAGGGAAGAGGAGTTCGTTTGCCTGTCTTTTTCAAGTTTGATAAACTGCTGTTTATAGCCGGGCTTTTTGGCAGCAATTTCAACAATGATCCGGTTGGCATCAGGCGTTGAATCAGGTGCAATCACATAGGCAAATACAGCCATCAGCAATGCAAGAATAATAATATACAACCCAAACACTGCGCCTCTGTTGCGGCGGAGTTTTTTCCAGAAAATTTTTGTGAATGAGTATTCTGCAGTTGTCATGTCCCCATCTCCGCCAACCGGCGGGCAGTTATTACGGTTATAAAAAAATGAAGCTAACTAATAAAATTAAAAAGTGAAGTTGCATTTACTCAAACTGTTAATAGTTCCCTTTAGGGCAACTGAGGAACGAAAGTTGCGAGCGAAGCTCTGAGGGCTTACTTCACCTTTCTTCCCTTCCATTCATAGCTGCCAAATTTGCCTAACCATCCGGCAATGATTGTATATACAATATGAAATGGCTGCGCCAATGGAAACCAAAGCATTAATTTTTCTTTTTGAAAGAAACCAGCAACCGGCATCAGGAAAATCAATTCAACAATTGTTTTAAAAAGTAAGCTTCCTGCAAGTAAGATCCATAAACTGCTGTTGAAAATACCGCCAATAAAAAGAACAAGCAGGAATACATTGAGCAAGTACAGCAACAACAATACCCAGAAGATGCGTTTGTCATCGTACTTGTCGGCTTTACTTGCCCAGCGAATTCGTTGACGGAAAAACTCAGCAATAGTTTCAACAGGATTGGTGAGCACAATACTATCAGTTGCTTTGCAATAATGCACTTGTGTTGGAAACTGGCTGTACAGTTTATGCATCAGCAGCATATCATCGCCGCTGGCAATATGATCTACATCTTTAAAACCATTCACTTTGTAAAAAGCTTCTTTGCTGTAACAAAGATTGGCGCCATTACACATGCTGTGAAAACCAGCGCCAACAGAAGCACCTGTAATTCCCTGCAATGTTAAAAAATCAAGCGACTGAAATAATTTAATAAAGGAGCTTTCTTCTTTCATGGCAACAGGCGCAGCAATAAATACCGTTGGTTGTTCCTCGATAATACAAGCAAAGTTGAGCAGCCAGTTTGGAGGTACAATACAATCGGCATCTGTTGTAACAATAAAGTTGCCTGTTGCTTTTTCTACACCCAGTTCAATGGCTTTCTTTTTATAGGAGTTAATTTTTTCTTTGAGGACCTCTTTTAACGCAATCACTTTAACTCTTTCGAATTGATTTGCAGTTGCAACTGTTGTGTCTTCACTGAAATCATCAATCAATATCACATCAAACAAATGTGCTGGATAATTCAGTTGCTTTATGGATTGCAAACAAGCGCTGATATTTTTTTCTTCATTCCTTGCAGGTATTAAAATGCTGAATGTAGTAGTTGGCTGAAATGTAGTTGGCACCTGCAACAAAGCTTGCTTACTCCACCAATGCCGATACAACAACAATAAGATTGTATATGGAATAAACAGAAGAAATGTAAATAGCAACCACAGCATGGGTGCAAAATAATCATTCATCATTGAGCAACGAAATAATGAGGCCGGCCTGTTTTTCCCTGAGCAACTGATGGCCTTCAGGGAGCACTTCAACCGTAATATTCTTTTCAGCTCCTTTTTTAAATCTATACCCATGTTTGGGCAGGATCACCCGGTCGTAACTGCCAAATACAAGATGAACAGGAATTTGATGTGCACCGATGTTTTGTTGAATATGCTGCAGGTTGGGTCTGAA
>JAYUTS010000084.1:0-3908 GCA_043754995.1 Chitinophagaceae bacterium | reverse complement strand
AAAAGAAGATCATACGATGTAAATCTAAAACAGGTATGCGTTCATCAATACCATGAAATCCTTTGGCATTGGTCATGGGCGAAAAATTCACCACTGCCTCACTAAAGCTGCGGAAATAACGGGAATCGGTAGCGCCAACCATCAGGTAAGGTGATACGACTGCATTGGGAACTATTTTATACGTAATGCTTTCTATTTTTTTAAACATGGGATGATCAGCACTTGTTGTAGATGAAGGTTCCATCAACGAAATGGTTTGTTTGGTTACAACTACCCGTTCATCATTGATTGCCAGCTTTACAAAATTTACTACATCATCACTTGTTTCACCCGGCAGAATGCGACTGTTAAAAGTTGCTTTGGCAATGGAAGGAATGACATTGTCTTTGATGCCTGCTTTTACAATCGTAGGCACCAGTGTTGTATGGATCAATGCATTGGTTTCTTTTGATTTTTCAAGTTGATGAATCAATAGACTTTCAAACAACCATTGATTACTTAAAGCCATGCGGTTTATAAAACCTCCACCCGGGCCAATGCGTTGAAACAATTGCTGAATAGGAGCTGTAATGTGTGCAGGCATTTGATGCAGCCGTACTTTTTCAATGGCCTTGTTTAAAATGTCAATGGCTGTTTCTGTTGCCGGCATAGAAGAATGTCCGCCGGTTTTTTCAACAACAAGATCAATATTCACATAACCTTTTTCACCCACACCAATGACGGCAACGGGACGTTTTAATTCAGGAAAATGTTCGGTATCAACCTGGCCGCCTTCATCGAGCACTAATGCAGGATGAATTTGTTGTTGCATGAACCATTCAGAAATTTTTGCTGCTCCTCTTCTGCCTGCAATTTCTTCATCGTGCCCGAAACATAAATAGATGGTACGCTCCGGTTGAAAATTTTGTTTGAGTAATTGTTCGGCTGCTTCAAAAATAGAAATAGCCGATGCTTTATCATCAACAGCACCTCTTCCCCAAATAGTATCGCCTTTGATCAATCCACTAAAAGAAGGAACGCTCCAGTTTTTTTCTGCAGCAGCTTCTACAGGTACTACATCCATATGCGCCATGATCACATAGGGATTGAGTGTTGTGTCTTTTCCTTTCCATGTGTAGATATAACTGAACTCACTGATAATTTGTCGGGGTAATTGTTGATGCACTGTAGGATAAGTTGTTTCAAGGAACACACGAAATTTTAAAAACTCAGTGGTATCAATCGGTAATGTATCGCCAAAAGAAACAGTTTGAATCTGGATGGCACGGCTGAGATGTATGGCAGCGGAATCACTGATACCCGTTATGGCAACAGACGGATAAACAGGAATTTTTTTACTGAAACGAAATGTATTAAACAGGATCACTGCCATTAATGCAACAAATGCAAGCAGCAATCCGTACAGGAAACGTTTGAACATGTTGATTGGTTTTGGTTGAGAAAGATACTACAGAATCTGTACAACTATTGTTCTTCCACGTGCATACCCATGATGAAGTTTGTACAAAGAAAAGCAGTTGGGTTTAAATTTTATGTAAATTTTTTCTTACGACAGCAAATTCAGATCAAATGCTTTAACTTGTATGCTCTCAATGTTTTTCACAATTAAAATTTACAACTATGGATGAAATTAAAAACACCCAGGCAACAGACAATGAAAAGCAAAGTTGGTCTGATAAAGCTGAAGAAACATTACAGGATTTCAAAGTAAAAGCAGGCGCTATAGCAGATAAGGCAGAGGAAAAAATAGATGAACTGAAAGATCAGGCCGAAGAAAAGTTTGCTGAGTTGAAAGAAAAAGCTGGAGCTGTTGCAGGTGATCTGAAAGAAAAAGCCGAAGAGAAATTTGCTGAGCTGAAAGCGAAGGCAGGAAATGTAGCAGGCGATCTGAGAGCAAAAGCAGAAGACCTGCTGGATAAAGTAAAAGATAAATTTGATGGCGCTGATGAACCGGCCAAGCAAAATCCGGGCAATTAAACTAAATGGAGGAGGCTGTAATTATACAGCCTCTTTTTTTATAATGATTGATATAGCGGAGTGCTGATGTACCGTAATCCTGAATCAATAATAATAGTGGCTACGGTTTTTCCCGTGCCCAATCTTTCTGCTATTCTCAAAGCAGCAACAATATTGGCGCCGGTTGAAGTGCCGGCAAAAATTCCTTCTTCCTTTGCCAGTCTTCTGGCCATCAACATTGCATCTTCTGTAGTAACAGTTAAAATTTCATTTACAATACCCGGTTGCCATAAAGGTGGAATAAAACCAATTCCAATACCTTCAATTTTATGTGAACCCGAGGGACGTCCGGATAGTACGGCAGATTCGTCAGGTTCCACAGCAAATGTTTCTATCTTATTATTATATTTTAAAAGCGATTTTGTTACTCCATGAATCGAATGCGCCGTGCCTACCGTATGTACAAATGCATCTACCTTACCTTCAGCCTGCTTCCAAAGTTCATCAGCAATCGGATAATAACCCTGCTCTGCATCATGATTATTTAATTGATCCGACCACCAGTGATTCTGTTGCTCACTTAATACACGAGCCGTTTCAATCATTTCTTTAATAAGTTTTTCTGTTATTTTTTTATGATCGCTGATGATGTCTGTAATAGTTGCTCCAAATGCCTTCATCATAATTCTCTTTTCATTACTGAATGCATCAGAAAAAACTGCATGGAAATTATATCCAAGAGAAGCGCACACAAATGCAAGTGAAACACCTGTTGTACCGGCGGTATATTCTATAATAGTACTTCCCCGTTGAATCAATCCTTTTTTTTCTGCCGCTTCAATTACAGCCTTGGCCATCCTGTCTTTCATGCTTCCCGTTGGATTGGCACTTTCCAGTTTGGCAACAATGCGGGCACTGTTAACGGGTACTATATTTTTTAATTCTACCATCGGAGTGTTTCCAATGGCATCTCTGATACTGGCGATCGCTGAAGTCATGTTCTTTTTATTGAAGGGTGAGCATTTAAGCAGGTACTGTAAAAGATAAGAATAACTATTGACAAATGAAAAATAACCAGCAATTTTATTGTTTTATTTTTATGCAGAATATTTTTTATGCTCACTGCATTTCAACTCATTGTTCATTATCAATTGCAGGCACACCCCGAAGGTGGATTTTACACCCGTACTTATGCAAGTAATGAATTAATTCCTGCACAGGCATTGCCGCAAAGATTTACCGGAGAGCGTTGTTTTTCAACCGCTATTTATTTTTTACTGGAAGGGAATCAGTTCTCTGCCTTTCATCGCATCAGGAGTGATGAGCTCTGGCATTTTTATACAGGGATAGGTTTGCATATTTATATTATTCATCCCGATGGAAAAGAAGAAATGTTGAAATTGGGGAATGATTTAAGTAAAGGGTACCAATTTCAACATGTAGTAAAAGCAGGTTGCTGGTTTGCATCAAAGCCTGTACATAACAATGGATTTTCTTTTGTTGGTTGTACGGTTGCGCCGGGTTTTGATTTTGCTGATTTTGAAATGGCAGAGAAAGAAATGCTGCTGAAAGAATATCCGCAACATGCAGAATGGATTGAACTGTTGTGCAGGTGAAATAAAAAATCAGGGCTTATCTCTTCCAGCAAACCGTTCATTACCTGATAAAAACTGAATCACTTTTGCAATATTTCGATCTACTGATTCTTCCGTTTTTAAATCATTGATATACCGGATGATTTCTTTCTGCCTTGATGGACTGAGTGTTTCAAATTTCAATCCTGCCAGTTTGTTTGCCTTTAAAGCTCTTGCCAGCTTTGGATGTAAGGCATTGATTCTTTCTGCAGGATCAAATTCAATTTCAACTGTAACGGTATCACCCACCTCTTTCCTGGCGGCTTTACGCATGGGCGTATTCAGGTACAACCGCCACTTGCCGCTGTACTTCACCAG
>JAYUTS010000083.1:0-3911 GCA_043754995.1 Chitinophagaceae bacterium | reverse complement strand
ATAAGCAGGAAAATGCGTTGAAACAATATCTTTCAGAAGGGGAGAGTGGGTTTGAAATAATCAATTTAAAAGTCACCAATCTTTCGGATTATAACAATGATTTGAAAATTGAGTATGATGTGTTATGGAAAAATGTTATTACAGTATTTGATAAGGACGCCTATCTCAGCCTCGACAACAGGGTGCATTTTAAAGACTTTAAGATTGATACTGCGAAGAGAAAACTACCCTACTGGATGCGGTATAAAAACAACATTGTGTTTGAAATTGAATTGATGTTACCTGCTGATAAAACTGTATTGGAATTACCGGCTAAAGTTAATATTAAACAGCCCGGCTATAGTTTTTCAGCTTCTTATACAAACGGAAGCGGAAAAATTATTTATAAGAATGAAATTATCATCAGCAATGTTGAAATTGCTCCCGAAAATTTTTCGCAATGGAATAAAGATATTCAGCAGCTAACTGATTTTTATAACCAGCAATTGGTAATGACCACTAAAAAGTAAACAACGTGAAGCAATTAAGTTTATCAGCAGTTTTGTGTGCAGCCTTTATCTTTTCTTTTGCCCAATCAAAAGAAACAGTTGCCTACCGAAAGGAATCAGAAGAAATGCGTAAAGTTGTGTGGGCATGGGTTGATCCGAAATTTAAAGTAAGAGACATTCCTCAGAAATATGCCAATGCATCAAAGATCATTATTGCACATCATACTGAACTCACTGGCGACAGCAAATCAACCGTTGCATTTTATGGATTAGGGTTTGGTGCAAAGTTCAGGCAAAGTCTTACTGAAATAGTAAGGGAAATTGTGAAGCTGAATGATAAAAATGCTGTTACAGAATATTCTGAACTCAGTTTTACACAGTTTGAAAAAAGGAGTGGTTTTTATACATCAGATAAAACCAGTACCTATGTTGGTGTACGGGTTATTAAAGCAGATGGAACGGTAAAAGAAATCAATGCTGATGAAGTGGTACTTACAAAAGATGCAACAAATGAAAAGCAGGCCAGGCTTGCCATTCCTGATTTACAACCCGGCGATATTCTGGATTACTTTTTTGCAACATCTAAAAACACAACCAATGATTTTCAAACAAAAGTGTATAACCTGCTTTTATTTGATAATGCACCCGTTCTCAGCTATTCGTTTCATAGCCAGCTTGGGAAAAAGTTTGCTGTTGAATACCGCAGCTATAATGGCGCACCAGAACTGAAAATTGGTAAGAATACAGAAAGCGACATTGTCATTGATGTAGTAAAAAACGATATCCCTCCTTTTGAAACATCACTTTGGGTTTCGGCTTCAAGGCAGCTTCCATTCATCAGAATGAATATTGCACAGGGCTATAAAGGTATAGGGGGTGCAGCAATGGGCATCAGCAAACCCGGTGAAATAACTAAAATCACCGGCAGTCAGTCAGCAATTGAAGAAAAAGCAAGAGCCTATTCACTTCGTTACTATGAAGGTTACTGGATGAGAAATAATAAAATAGAATATGATCGGCTTGAAAGTTTGGCCAAACGAAAAGCAAAACAAATGGGACTCAACTATGAAAGTCTCCGTTTGGAAGAAAAAGCTGCCCTCCTGTATTATACTTTTCGGTTTGACTGGGTTTTACAATTTTCAATTAACAGGTTGTCTGATAAAATCAATATTGGTTCAAGAAGATATAACGATGAATATAACCTGGTACTTTTTTTCTTATTTAAAGCATCAGGGATTGAACCGGCAATGTTGGTGAGTGAGGACAGAATGGGTTTCAGAATGAACGAGGCAATGAACGGAAACGACCTGGTTGCACTTGCTTATATACCGGGCATAAAAAAATACTTTTCTGTAAATACTGTATTTGATATTCCTTTTGCTATTCCCCCGGCTGTTGAAGGTGCAAAAAATACAAAAAGTTTTACATTCAGTCATCCGGCAATGATGGGGCCCGGAAAAATAAATAGTCTTACCGAGGTTGGACCAGGTCCTGATGTACCTGTGAGTAAATCGAACGACAATACACGAATTGAAAAACTTCATCTTTCAATTGCAACCAACCAATCTTCTTTCAATGTAAAACGTACCAGCACCTTAAAGGGTTTTAACAAAATCGATGCTCAAACAAATTTGATGCTGTATGAAGATTTTGTGAACTATGAATACAAGACGTTCAATGAGAAAAAAACTTTTCTGGAAGAAATTGCCGATGAAAAAGGAAGTAAAAAATATATGCAGGAAGTAACCAATGCATTTGCTGAGGCCCGGAAAAAACAAAAGGATGCTTTTGTTGAGGAAGCAAAGAACTGGTTTGAGCAGGATATCACCGGTCTTAACGATTATAAAATTGATAATCCCGGCGTTAGACATTCGGCTCCTGATTTTATTTACAGTTCAACGTTTAACATGAGTGGGCTTATCAAAAAAGCCGGTAATAACATGATTGTTGAAATAGGAAAAATACAGGGCAATCCCTTAGTGATTAAAGAAGAGCAGAAGAAAAGAGACCTTGATGTTTACTTGCCTTATGCCCGCAGTATTGAATATATAATAGAGCTGGAAATACCCGAAGGTTATACTGCCGAAGGTGTTGCCGCATTGAATTCAAAAACGGAAAATGAAACAGGCTATTTCATAACTGAAGCGTCAACAAACGGAAAAACCGTTTCTATAAAAATCAGGAAACATTACCTGCATAATTTTGAATCGGCGAAAAATTTTGAAAAGGTTGTAGCATTTGTGAATGCATCTTCAGAATGGACAAATGCCAAATTGCTGTTGAAAAAGAAATAAGTCCTTTTTTGCACCATCAATAAGGCCGACAGCGTGGATTATCCGGAACTGCAGGAACCCGACTTTCAAAAGCTGGCGTTATATATTTTGGGCAGTTTTGTCGAAATAAAACGAATCTGAGTCATCCGGTGTAACAGGCACTGATTATTTTCCACTAACCTGCTTTTTCAAGGTAAGGAGAACTTAATAATATGTGCTTTGTGATGTGTATAAAGGCTATTTTCCTTACTTTTGCGGCGCCTAAATGAATAATCAAAGGTGAGGAGTGATAACAGTGAATCAGGATTATTTGTTGACCGGCGTTCTATGAGAGTATAATATCTACATATCAGCTACAGGTAATCCGGTATAACGGATCATTCCTTCCCGTCTATATGCTGATAACCATCCAATACCTGAAGTGTGCGACGCAACAGGTGCTCATTGAGGAAACAGCCGCTGGCAAACAATTATCAAAACATCTTTTTTAAACAGATAAATATTCAAATCAAATAGTCATGGCAGACTTAAAATTTCAGAGAAACTTTGGTATTGCGGCTCACATTGATGCCGGAAAAACAACCACTACAGAGCGTATTCTGCGCTATACGGGCATGATTCACAGAATTGGTGAGGTACACGATGGTGCAGCTACTACCGATTGGATGGAACAGGAGAAAGAAAGAGGTATTACTATTACTTCCGCAGCGGTTAGCTGTCATTGGAGCTTTCCCACAACAAAGGGTGTTGCAAATGACGAAACTAAAAAATATTCTTTCAATATCATTGATACTCCCGGCCACGTAGATTTTACCGTAGAGGTAGAACGCAGTATGCGTGTACTGGATGGTTTAATTGCTTTGTTTAGTGCAGTGGATGGTGTAGAACCACAATCTGAAACTGTATGGCGCCAGGCAAACCGTTACAATGTACCACGTATTGGGTTTGTAAATAAAATGGATCGTAGCGGAGCCGACTTCTTAAACGTGGTGAAGCAGGTGCGTGAAATGCTTGGATCAAAAGCAGTTCCTCTTCAATTGCCTATTGGCGCTGAAGATGATTTTACAGGTGTGGTAGATCTTATTAAGATGAAAGGGATCATCTGGCATATGGAAACTGAAGGAATGACTTTTGATGAAATTGAAGTTCC
>JAYUTS010000082.1:0-9033 GCA_043754995.1 Chitinophagaceae bacterium | reverse complement strand
GTTATTGATGATGCACTCATCGGCAACAGAACAGTAAAGAAAGTAATTGTTTATACAAGAACAAGAACACCGGTTTCCATGCTTAAAGGAAGAGATGTTTGGTGGGAAGACGAAATGGAAAAAGTAGAAGAAGCCCATCCCGACCTTCCCAAAGGGAAGGCTATCCAAACACAGCCCTCGCCTGATATGAATTTACCTATTAATAAAAATGATTTGATAAGCGAGGCTTTGCGGCAAAGCGAAGCCCCTCCTTTGGAGGGGTTTGGGGAGGCCGTAGAAATGGATGCAGAAGATCCGCTCTTCATCTTATACACATCAGGCAGTACAGGCAAACCAAAAGGTGTGGTGCATAGCGGCGCCGGTTATATGATTTGGACGAATTACACTTTCGTCAACACCTTTCAATACAATCCCGGCGATATTCATTTTTGTACAGCCGATATTGGTTGGATCACCGGGCACAGTTATATTTTGTATGGTCCGTTAAGTGCAGGCGCAACCTCTGTAATGTTTGAAGGAATTCCTACATGGCCCGATGCTGGTCGATTCTGGGATATAGTTGATAAACACAAGGTGAACATTCTTTACACTGCACCAACAGCTATCCGCAGTTTAATGGGATTTGGGTTTGATCCGTTGAAAGGTAAAGATCTGTCTTCTTTAAAAATATTAGGCACCGTTGGTGAACCCATCAACGAAGAAGCCTGGCATTGGTACAATGAACATATTGGCAAAAAGAAATGCCCCATCGTTGATACATGGTGGCAAACTGAAACCGGTGGTTGCCTGATCGGCAATCTTGCGGGAGTTACACCTGCCAAACCAAGTTGGGCCACTTTACCCATGCCGGGTGTGCAGCCGGTTTTGGTTGATGAGAACGGGAAAGAGGTAACTGAGAAAGATGAACATGGTTTGCTAAAAGGAAATCTTTGTATTAAAGCACCGTGGCCTGCAATACTTCGAACAACCTATGGCGATCATGAGCGTTGTCGTACCAATTATTTTGCCACCTATGAAAATTTATATTTCACAGGTGATGGTGCATTGAAAGATGAAAATGGTTTTTACCGGATTACAGGAAGGGTGGATGATGTCTTGAATGTGAGCGGACATCGTATTGGAACGGCAGAAGTGGAAAATGCTATCAATATGCATGCGGGGGTAGTTGAAAGTGCTGTGGTTGGTTATTCGCATGACATTAAAGGACAGGGGATTTATGCTTATGTAATCTACGGCCATATGCATGGCGATGAAGAATCAACCAGAAAAGATATTTTGCAAACAGTTACCCGTGTTATAGGTGCTATTGCAAAGCCTGATAAAATTCAGTTTGTAACCGGCTTGCCAAAAACAAGAAGCGGAAAGATCATGCGCCGGATTTTGAGGAAAATTGCAGAAGGTGAAATAGAAAATCTTGGTGATACATCAACCTTACTAGACCCGGGAGTGGTAGAAGAAATCAAAAACGGAAAATTATAAAAAGAAGCCCCCGATTTCCCGGAGGCTTTTCTTACACGTGGATTTTGGGTATAAGTCCGATGCAAGCTTTTGTATCTGGTTCTATGAGTATTAAAAAAATTAGCCTCCAGCTTGGTTTACTGCTGTCCTTTATCAAAATAAATGAAATGAATTGTAAGCGATTTCATTTTCACATCTGAAATCAAAGAAACCGTTTATTTAAAATAGGAATCATACCCTCAGCAGGGTATTTATCAGCGAAGGATGATGACTTCAGTTCCTACGGGAAGAAGATTGTACAATTCTTTTGCATATTCCCGTTTGGTAGAGATGCAGCCAAGTGTCCAGTTATAATAATAATCAACAAAGCGGTCTTCATTGCGCCGGGTAGCGTGAATGCCAATACCACCGCCGGGTTTGGCAGTGTAGGGAATCAACCCCTGTTGTTTTCGTTCATTAAATTTTTCAATGTCGGTATAAGTAGGATAATCAAGCAATAGAAAATGGCCCCACTCAGGATGAATTTTTTTGGCGATGATCTTATAATGTCCTTCAGGAGTGCGGCGATCGCCTTCCATCATCTTATCTGTCATTTCGCTGGTACCGAAAACAACCGGGTAGGTAAGCAGCCATCCCTGTTCATCATACACCTTGAGCTCATATTTAGTTTTGTCGATAATGATTTTGTAGGAACTTGATTTTCTTACAGGCAAATGTGTTGGAGCTTTCGGAACAGATTTATAACGATGAAGAAATGTAAAACCGCTCAACAGAAGCAGAACAGCAGAACTTAAAAAGAAAACAGTTGACCGGATATTCATTTTACACAGTTGATTTCATCAGTACGGGATTAACGGCGAAAAACTATGCCATATTTTGATGGCGAAATTAATTAACAAACTCTTGATGAAGAAGAGCTGAATGATTTGTTTTTTGAACGCATAAAAAAACCGCTTGTAATAGAAGCGGTAAATGATTAAACTGGTACAAATGCTTAGTGAAATACTTTTTGCTCCAGTGTTTTTGCTTCAGCAATCATAGCTGTTAATGTTTCAGCGGATGGAACCTTGCCACTCAATCCAAACTTTTCATTGGTTTCAACCAATTTGATATGTAAGTTTTCGGCATTACGTGTTGCAAATTCTTTTACCGTGTCAACACCTGCTGCTTCCAGTAATTCACTGAACTGAGCTGCAACACCTTTAATCCGGTGCAGATCAGCATGGTTGACCCAGGTAAGAATTAAATTTTCAGGAATACCTGTTATATCAACAATCGCTGTTCTTCCTTTTTTTGTTCCGCCCTGCTCCAGCAGGTGATCGGTAGTAAAAATGGCCAGGGTTTCAAGCCGGGCTGCATAATTAGTACCGATGCCTTCAATATCTGTGACTTTGTACGCCATATGTATTTTTTATGAACTGGCAATTTAGTACAAAATACCATTCTGTACCATGGACTGACTGAGATAAAAAAACCGCTTCCCGAAAGAGAAGCGGTTTACGAGAGAGCAGAACAGTTGCTGTATTACCAACTGCTGAATCGTATGCCGAAATTATAAGGTGTTTGCTGCAATCCATTTTTATGTAAGTTGCTGAGGGCATAGCTTCCGTATAAGTTTACCACTCCCAGGTTCAATTCACCTACTGCAGATATTTTCCAGGGTTCCAGGTTAAAATCATTTTTGATCTTTTCTTTTCCTCTCAAATCACTTTTCAGTTTCTGACGGGCTGCATACAGGTAGCCTGCACTGATGCCAGCGCTGAGACCGTATGTTTTTTTCCTTTTAGGTGCAAAGTTGAAATTGAGCATCACCGGTAAGGTAATGTAATCGGCTGCCAGTTTATTTTTTGTAAAGGAGATGCTGTCGCTGTAGATCACCTGCGGATCAATACCGTAACGGATATTCTTTTCGTAATGGTAGTTGTTCAGTTCAACACCTAAGCCATATTTCAGGTTTACCACATGTTGAACAAGATTTATTTTTTGCATAAACAACCAAACATTTATATTGATGGATTTACCGTTGCGGATGCTCAGTTGATTTTTTGTTCCGCCGGGAAAGAAGGCTTGTGTTGCTGGAGCACTGTAATTGGTTGCATCATTTACATTAGAGAAACCTATATCAGCAATCATCCAGTTGGTGCTCACGTTCGATTTTTTGTATTCTTTGCGTTTTTTGATTTCAACCGATACATTGTCATCATCATCATCATCTTTGTCTTCTTTTGTTTTGTCTTCTTTCTTTTCTTTGCCATCATGCCTTTTAATGATGATCATGTTGCCTACTTTAATCGTGTCGGCACTTTGAGGTTTTGTCGTGTCAGATTGCGTCATGCCTGTAAAGCATATCATAAGGCCAAGCAATGAGAATAATAGTTGCTTCATAATAAATCCGTTTAATTTTTTTATTGAGTGTTTACTGCAAACACAGCAAAGCGAACTTCGGAGCCGTTTGACTGAATACCGGTTTTACGTTCAAACATCCGTTTTGCTTTTTTCACAAATCCTGTTAAACCACTTTTACGCTGACGATCTTCACTGAAGAGTACTTGTTCATCTTCATTGTTTGAATCGTTATTGTAAGAAGCGTAGCTGATTGTGTTTGCTGTGCTTGTTTTAGGTTGTACGGTTGGAGTTTCTGTTTTGTTACTTGAGTTATCAGAATTATTTTCTGTATTAACATTTACAGGTGGTTCTACTTTTGTTATACCATTGTTTTCCTGTATTGGAATGATGATTGTTTGCTGTTGATTTTTTTCTTTATCTGTTTTTGCAATTGTTCCTTCTTGTTTATTAACTGAAGGCTTATTGTTATTTTTTTCTTTTGTTAAAACAACATTTTGTTTTTCTTCGGCAGGTGGCAATACTGCAATCTGTTGTGGTTGTTCTTCAGTAGTTTTTATAGCAGTTACAGCCGGTTGTTTCTCTTCTGTACCAACTGAAGGATTACTTGTAAGCTCAGCAGCAGGATCTTTTGACTGATTCAATACCAACCACATGGCACTACCGAGCAATAAAATAACTGCTGCAGCAGCAGCCCATCTCCTTGCAACAGTACTCATATAAAATACTCTTGCATGTTCTGCTTCTTTGTACAATAATGATTTGTCGGGGAATACGATCGATGGATCGGCAGTTACCTGGCTGCGACGGAGCCATTGTAATTCTTTCTGAAGAGCCGGGGTTGACAACAGTTCTTTTTCAACAACTGCTTTTTCATCTGCTCTTAATTCATTATCTGTATATAATAATAACTGCTCTTCGCTGATGCTGCTTTCTTCATCAACCGGTTTCAATAAGGAACTGATAAAATCATGATCCAGTTTTGCATCGGTTGTATGAATCGTTTGCTGCAATTGTAAAAATTCCTTTTGCAGATCGGGGTTTACTGCCACAAAAGCATCTACAATTTTTCGCTGGGCCGCTGTCAACTCATTGTCAACATACAGCAGGAAAAATTCTTCGTAATTATGGCGGTTAATATTCATTGTTTCTTACTTGCCGCTAAAAGCTCGCAGCTCATAGCTTGTTTTTACATCACATTCTCAATACTCACTAAATACGTTTTCAGTTGTAAACGGGCTCTGTGCAAATACACTTTTACCTGGCTCTCGTTCAATCCTGTTATTTCACCAATCTCATCGTAACTGTATCCTTCGTAATCTTTTAATAAAACTAAACTTCTTGCCGTTTCACTTAAACGGGCCAATGCATCTTCCAGCACTTTCTTCATATTATGCTGAGGCCTGTTTTGTATTCTTACATCCTCTTTAAACTCCTCTTTCAAACTTACCCGTTTGTGTTTGCGGATATGATCGATCATTTGGTTGTAGGCAATGGTAAAGAGGTACGATTTGCTGCGTTCATTCTCCACATTGTCTTTGTTGATCCAGAGCTTTTCAAAAGCGCTCTGCACCACATCCCGTGAATCTTCCTCATGCCCCAGGTTTTTGAGGATGAAGCGGTACACATTATCTGCATACCTGGTTACACATTCATTGTATTCTCTGGCGGTCATAAATCAGTTAGTGGTCCGAAATGATAAGTTTAATATCCTTATTACGGGCACAAGGGGCAAAAGTTACAGTATTTGAAAAAATATTTTAGAGATTGCCTGAAAAGGAATCGAAAATAAAAAAACCAGTCTGTGGAGTAGTTACCGGCTTGCTTTCGCAGGTTTTAGTGCATTTGGGAGATCCGATCTTCTGCTTGTGAACAGGTGTAGCAGCAAGAAAAACACCAGCGGAAACTGCTACGAGGAGAACTGCGCCGAGAACCAGAAATTGCTTTTTCATAATTCGCCTGTTTTAGAAGATAGGACGAAGTTAAAGCGAAAATGTTACAGAGCAACCCTATATTTCTCAGACAATTGTTAAACGTGCAACCGGTTCCGCATATTTTAATGCCATCTTGATTTACAAAGTCCGAAGGACTACCGGTAAATCTTAGATGGTATTATGCCGATCTTACAAAATCAGATGACAACATAAAAAAAATTTGGACCCGTAAATGATCATTTTACAATCGGCATTACCCATCAAATCCCCCTATTTTTGTTTTCCTAAATATTTGAAGTATGAACGAAAAACTGGTAGAACGTATTGCTGGGGAAGTGGCTGAAATAAAGGCCAATGGCTTGTTTAAAACCGAACGGATCATTGAAAGTGCACAGGGGCCTGAGATCATGGTCAACGGAAAAATTGTTCTCAACTTTTGTGCAAATAACTACCTGGGCCTGTCCTCACATCCCAAAGTAACAGAAGCGGCTAAAAAATATATTGATCTGCGGGGTTTTGGTATGAGCAGTGTTCGCTTTATTTGTGGCACGCAGGATATTCATAAAGTGCTTGAAGCTAAGATTTCAAAATTCCTGGGGACAGAGGATACCATTCTTTATGCAGCAGCTTTCGATGCCAATGGCGGTGTATTTGAACCATTGTTTAACGAACAGGATGCCATCATCAGCGATGCGTTGAACCATGCCAGTATTATTGATGGCGTTCGTTTATGCAAGGCACAACGTTACCGTTATGAGCATAACAACATGGAAGACCTCGAAGCCAAGTTGAAAGAAAGTGCTCATTTACGCAGTCGTATTATTGTAACCGATGGAAGTTTCAGCATGGATGGTACCATTGCACAATTAGATAAAATTGTTGCACTGGCTGAAAAATATGATGCCATTATTATGGTAGATGAATGTCACTCGAGTGGGTTCATTGGTAAAACAGGAAGAGGCACACATGAGTATCGTGGGGTGATGGGTAAGATCGATATCATTACAGGTACATTGGGTAAAGCGTTGGGTGGTGCAAGCGGTGGTTTTACAAGCGGAAGTAAAGAAGTGATTGAAATCCTTCGTCAACGTTCAAGACCTTACCTGTTCAGTAATACATTGGCGCCAAGTATAGTGGGTGCATCTATTGCTGTGTTTGATCTGTTAAGTGAAACAACCGAGTTGAGAGATCAATTAGAAGTAAACACCAAATATTTCAGAACAAAGATGACAGAAGCTGGATTTGATATCAAACCCGGTGACCATCCTATTGTTCCAATCATGTTATACGATGCTGTGGTTGCACAAAATTTTGCTGCAAAATTATTAGAGCAGGGTATATATGTGATTGGATTCTTTTTTCCTGTTGTTGCAAAAGGCCAGGCAAGAATAAGAGTTCAACTGAGTGCTGCACATGACAAACAACATTTAGATAAAGCCATTACTGCTTTTACAAAAGTGGGAAAGGAGTTGGAGGTGTTGAAATAACTGCATATGAACAATTTTTTTAAACAGATTGTTTCAGTAATATATTTTCCAAAGACAACAAGTATAGCCTTTACTTTTGTGCAAAATTTTTAAACATGCGTTTCACCCTTGTTGTTGTGGTTGTTTTTTCATTCCTGTTCAATTCCTGTTCCATCAATAATTTCACCATTGATCAGGACCTCAAAAAATATTTTGATCAGTATAAAGTAACGGGATCGTTCGCCTTGTTTGATAATGCACAGGGGCATTTTACCATTTACGATTCGGCTAATTTCAGAAAACGTTATTCACCCGCTTCAACGTTCAAGATCGTTAACTCCTTAATTGGATTAGAAACAGGAAAGATCTTTGATGAAAAAATGATCATTAAATGGGATGGTGTGGAAAGGTGGATTAAGGACTGGAACCAGGACTTAACCATGGAGCAGGCATTCAAATTTTCTTCTGTTTACTATTACCAGGAAGTGGCCAAAAGAATTGGCAGAGATACTATGCAGCAATGGATCGATACATTGCAATATGGAAATAAAAATATCAGCGGACCGATTGATTCTTTCTGGCTCAATAATACCATTCAAATATCACCTGATGAGCAACTGGGGTTAGTGAAGCGTTTGTACTTCGAGCAACTTCCATTTCAGAAACGCAGCCAGCAAATTGTAAAAAAAGTGATGTTGATGGAGGATAATAGTTTGTATAAACTGAGTTATAAAACCGGTTGGGCAAATAATGAAAAAAGCGGCAACCTTGGGTGGGTTGTAGGTTGGATCGAAGAAAACCGTCACCCCTATTTCTTTGTACTGCTTGTTCAAACACCTGATAAGGATTATCCTATGTTTAAAAACAGGATGGCCTTACTGAAAGATATATTGAAGCATTACGAGTTTATGAAGGGGAAAAAATAATCAATTAACAATAAGCAATTTTTAACAGGCAATATGTTTCTGTAAGTGCGTTCTTTCTTTCTTGCCTTTTATATATTGCCAATTGCTTTTTTGAAAAAACTGGCTTAACTTTTGTTTCACTGCTTCAGTATATTAATCTTGTATCTTGTACGTTGAAACGATCATCTTGTTTTCCTTCGCACATATCGAATATTTTTTGTTACTGGTTTTACTTATACCGGTCGTAGTATTATTTGTGCTCAATCAAAACTGGAAAAAGAAAACAAAAAAGAAATTAGGTGATGAGCAACTGGTCAATCTGCTAACAGCTAATCACTCCAGCAAAAAGTTTTCTGTCAAGTTTTATTTATTACTTGCGGCAATGGTTTTTACTGCATTGGGTGCAGCTAATTTGCGCACAGCAGGCAAAGCAGAAAATGTAAACAGGAAAGGAAGAGATATCATCATTGCCATGGATGTGAGTAAGAGTATGCTTGCAGATGATGTAAAACCCAGCCGGCTGGAAAAATCAAAACAATTCATCAGTAAATTATTAGATCAGTTACCCGATGATCGTATTGCACTCATCTGGTTTGCAGGTAAAGCTTATTTGCCCATGCCGTTAACAGCAGATCAGGGTGCAGCCAATTTGTTTGTACAATCTGCCGGTCCTGATGCTGTGCCAACACAAGGTACAGTTATAGGAGAAGCACTACGTTTGTCGGCTGAAAGTTTTCCGCAACAAAGCAAACGTTATAAAGTGGTATTGCTCATCTCAGATGGTGAAGATCATGATGAATCAGCTATGACCATGGCCAAACAATTAAAAGACCGTGGCATTTTATTAATTACCATTGGACTGGGTACTGCAGAAGGTTCGCCTATCATGGATCCCGAAACAAAAGAATTTAAAAAAGATAAACTCGG
>JAYUTS010000081.1:0-3919 GCA_043754995.1 Chitinophagaceae bacterium | reverse complement strand
CCATTCACTATTGACCATTCACCATTCACCCATTCAACCTCATCCGTCATACGATACTTACCAATATACAGCACTTCCTCTTTCAGCTTTGGTTCATAGGTTTCAGGGAAATGCTGTGCATAGAATTTATGCAGCACATCATGCCGTGCGCTGGTAAGACCATTGCTTCCCAATCCACTGTTGTAAGATGTTTCATAATTACATTGACCAAAGCCAGCCAATCCAATAATTACATCGCCCGGTTTAATTTTATCGTTGCTGATCACTTTGTTTTTTGGCCATCTTGCCGTCATGGTTCCATTAACAGCAATCGTACGCACCACATCACCTACATCTGCTGTTTCGCCACCGAGGTAATGAATATTTACACCATATTCTTTCAGTTGTGCAAACAATTCAGCAGAACCATTGATGATCTGTTCCAGCACTTCTCCCGGAATGAGTGTTTTATTCCGATCAACCGTACTTGAAAATAAAATATTGTCATAAATCCCCACACAAAGCAAATCATCCAGGTTCATTACAATAGCATCCTGCGCAATTCCTTTCCAAACAGAAATATCGCCAGTTTCTTTCCAGTATAAATAAGCCAGAATACTTTTTGTTCCGGCACCATCAGCATGTGTTACGTTTACCCAATCAGCATCGCCACCCAGATAATCTGGGTACAGTTTACAAAATGCATTTGGGTACAAACCCTGATCAAGATGCTGCACAGCCTTGTGTACTTCTTCTTTTTGCGCTGATACCCCCCGCTGATTATATAATGACATGCTGCTTTGTTTGAGAGCCGCAAAACTAACACTTCCACCGTTCAAATGTGTTACTTTTGCCACTCCAAATTATGAAGGTTTACAGAAGTTTAGAACAACTGCCCGTTTTTACCAAAGCTGTGATAACCATTGGCACTTTTGATGGTGTGCATCTGGGACATCAGCAAATCATTCAACAATTGTTGCAGGAAGCAAAAGCAACCGGCGGCGAATCAGTGCTCATCAGTTTTTATCCACATCCAAGAAAAATATTGCAGCCAGAAACAAATATTGCACAGCTTACTACACTGGAAGAACGGATTGAACTTCTGAAACAACAGGGTTTAGATAACCTGGTGGTTGTTCAGTTCAATAAAAAATTTTCTGAACAAACAGCGCAACAGTATATCAAAGATTTTCTGGTTGATTTGTTTCATCCGTCACTCATCATCATTGGTTATGATCACAAGTATGGAAATAACCGTGAAGGCGATTATTTATTACTGGAACAAATGGGAGAAACATATAACTATGTGGTGGAAGAAATTCCCCAACAGGTGCTCAATGATGTGGCAGTTAGTTCTACCAGGATCCGTGATGCATTACAGAAAGGAAACATTGAAACGGCGAATCAATTATTAGGTTATTCTTATTTTTTTAAAGGATATGTAATTGAAGGCAATAAGCTCGGCAGGAAATTGGGCTTTCCTACGGCTAACCTCCAAATGGAAGATCCTGATAAACTTGTTCCTGCGAATGGCGTATATGCAGTGGAAGCACAGATTGAAGGTGAAAACAGAATACTGAAAGGAATGATGAACATCGGCGTAAGACCTACAGTTGATGGCAGCAGAAGGATGATTGAAGTAAACCTGTTTGATTTTGATGAAGACATTTACAACCGCCATTTAAAAGTATATGTAAAACATCACCTGCGTGATGAACAGAAATTTGATGGCCTTGAAAAACTAACTGAACAATTGCATAAAGACAAAATAAAAAGTATTGAACTGTTGCATCAATAAAATAAACTCATTTAATCATGCTCCCATCTATTAACCCAACAACAACCGCCGCATGGAAACAGCTCTCAGTGCATGCAGCTCAAATGAAGCAGGTGCACCTGAGAGATTTGTTTAAAGATGATCTGAATCGTTTTCAAAAATTCAGTTGCTGTGAAACGGATATGGTCTTTGATTATTCAAAGAATATCATCACAGAACAAACAATGCAATTGCTTTTTCAACTGGCAAATGAATGCAAACTGAAGGAAGCCATTGAACAAATGTTTTCCGGCGAACTGATTAACCATACAGAAAAAAGAGCTGTGCTGCATACTGCACTCCGTAATTTTTCAGGCAAGCCAGTTTTGTTTGAAGGAAAAGATGTAATGCCGGATATTCAACGTGTGCTGGAGCAGATGAAAAATTTCTGTTCTAAAATTCATAGTGGCGAATGGAAAGGTTATACAGGAAAGAAAATAAAATACATCGTCAATATTGGTATCGGCGGCAGCGACCTGGGACCTGTAATGGTAACAGAAGCATTGAAACCTTATTGGGTGGATGGCATTCAGACTTATTTTGTAAGTAATGTTGATGGAACGCATATTGCTGAAACGCTGAAAAAAGTAACAGCAGATGAAACATTGTTTTTAATTGCTTCCAAAACATTTACAACCCAGGAAACCATGACCAATGCACACAGTGCAAGAGATTGGTTTTTAGAATATGCAAAAGACGAAGCACATGTTGCAAAACATTTTGCTGCCTTATCTACCAATGAAAAAGACGTGGTGAAGTTTGGCATTGACAAAGCCAATATGTTTGAATTCTGGGATTGGGTTGGCGGACGTTATTCGTTATGGAGTGCTATTGGTTTATCTATCGCCTTAACGATTGGCTATAAAAATTTTGAAGATTTATTAAAAGGTGCTTCCAAAGCTGATGAACATTTTCACACAGAAAAATTTGCAACAAACATTCCTGTCATCATGGCCATGCTCGGCATATGGTATGTGAATTTCTTTGATGCAAAGAGCGAAGCCATTCTTCCTTATGATCAATACATGCATCGTTTTGCAGCCTACTTTCAGCAGGGCAATATGGAAAGTAATGGCAAATATGTTGACAGAAATGGCAGCAAAGTAAACTACAGCACCGGCCCCATTATCTGGGGTGAGCCCGGCACTAATGGTCAGCACTCCTTTTATCAACTGATTCACCAGGGAACCCATTTAATTCCTGCTGATTTTATTGCGCCAGCCATCAGCCACAACCCGTTGAGTGATCATCACAACAAACTCATGAGTAATTTCTTTGCACAAACAGAAGCCCTAATGAACGGCAAATCAAAAGAGGAAGTAATTGCAGAAGGAGTAAAAGAAGAATTGATCCCTTATAAAGTATTTGAAGGCAACCGTCCTACCAATTCCATTCTTGTAAAACAGGTTACACCATTTACTTTAGGCGAGCTCATTGCTTTATATGAACACAAGATCTTTGTGCAAGGTGTTATCTGGAATGTTTACAGCTTCGACCAATGGGGAGTTGAACTCGGCAAACAATTAGCCAATAAAATTTTACCTGAATTAATTACTGATGATGCTGTGTCATCGCATGATGCATCTACCAATGCATTAATTAATTTATATAAGAACTTCCGTAAATAAGAAAAGCTCCGGCGTTAAATGCCGGAGCTTTCTTTTATTCATAACATCACTTTAATAGAGATAGTTCAACGCAGTTACATCATTCGTATTAAAAGGACGGTTTGTTGATGCACTTAAGCAAGACAACATCCATGAAGCTGCATCGGGACCAGAAGGAGTACCAGGAATTTGAATAGCTCCTACTCCACCGTCACCTTCATTGCCACCTGACCCGCAACTATAGGCACGGTTCATATAATCAGTATGCCGGAAGCCAATGCAATGACCCAGTTCATGTGTAACCACAGTTGTCATAAATCCATCGCTGTAGCCGTTTGAATACTTTTTGGCGTACTTGATTTCAGGATAAGGATTACCCCCGCTTGGAAAACCTGCGGAAGCAATATATTGCCCTGTGTTTACAATTCTGATGTTGACATCACCATTATTATCAACACGCAGAAAAGTTAACCCAAGCCCTTGAGCATTGTAACGTGCAATTGCGTTATTTACTGAA
>JAYUTS010000080.1:0-3934 GCA_043754995.1 Chitinophagaceae bacterium | reverse complement strand
AAAATTGTAAGAGAATGGTTCTTTCAAAAGAAACTTATTCCGTTTATATTCCAGGAACAAACCTGGCAACACATCATCAATCAGGAGAGCGGACTTGTGAATGCCCCAACAGGGTGCGGCAAAACCTTTTCGGTTTTCCTCGGCGCCCTGATTCAATTCATCAATCAACACCCAACCGATTATCAAACCAAAAGTAAAAACGGTTTACAATTAATCTGGATCACTCCGTTAAGAGCATTGGCTAAAGATATTGGCCGTGCTATGGAAGAAGTGATTGCTGAACTGGATATGAATTGGAAAGTAGGCATCCGCAACGGCGATACTTCTACCAATGAACGAGCCAAACAAAAAAAACAAATGCCGGAAGTGCTCATCATTACACCGGAGAGTCTGCATTTGTTGTTGGCACAAAAAGGAACGATTGAATTATTCCAAGAAGTAAAAATCATTGCGGTTGATGAATGGCATGAATTGCTCGGCAGTAAAAGAGGTGTGCAGGTGGAGCTGGCGGTTTCAAGAATAGTGGGTAGTCGTAAGTCGTTAGCCGATAGCCCTTCAACTTCAGAACTAATAACTAACAACTACGGACTGAGTATTTGGGGAATTTCAGCAACCATTGGAAACTTAGAAGAAGCAAAAGAAGTTTTGTTATCAACTCTTGGTGAAGAAGGAGTGATCGTAAAGGCCAACATGAAAAAACGAATTGAAGTAGAATCGGTATTGCCCGATGAAATAGAAAAATATCCATGGGCCGGTCACTTAGGAATTAAACTCATCCATAAAGTTATTCCCATCATTGAGCAAAGTACCACTACACTCATCTTTATCAACACAAGAGGCATGAGTGAACGTTGGTACCAGGAACTGTTGAATCATGCGCCGCAACTGGCTGGCGCCATCGCATTGCATCATGGAAGTATTGAACAGGAATTGAGATTGTGGGTGGAAGATGCTTTGCATACGGCCAAACTGAAAGCCGTTGTTTGTACAGCATCATTAGATCTGGGTGTTGATTTTCGTCCAGTGGAGACCGTTATACAGGTTGGCTCTCCCAAAGGTGTTGCAAGGTTTTTACAAAGGGCAGGAAGAAGCGGTCATAGTCCGGATGCTGTGAGTAAGATTTATTTTCTGCCCACACATTCATTGGAACTGGTAGAAGCCGCTGCACTAAAAACAGCGATGGATGAAAACCTGATTGAAAGTAAAGAACCGATGTTGCTTTGTTTTGATGTGTTGCTGCAGTATCTCAATACACTGGCTATAGCAGATGGTTTTTATCCCGATGACATTTTTAAAGAAATCAAATCAACCTGGTGCTACCGTGATCTGATGCAGGACGAATGGGAAGCTGTATTGCAATTCTTAGTGGAAGGTGGTAAAGCATTGCAGCAATATGATGATTATAAAAAAATTGAGATCATTGATGGCCTGTATAAAATCAACAACCGGAAAATTGCCATGCGTCACCGGATGAACATTGGCACCATTGTAAGTGATGTGATGCTGAAAGTAAAAATGGTAAGTGGTGGTTTTGTAGGTGTGATAGAAGAATATTTTATCAGCAGGCTTGAACCCGGTGATTCATTTATTTTAGCAGGCAGAAATTTAGAATTGGTGCAGATCAAAGACATGACAGCCTTTGTTCGCAAATCAACTTCCAAAAAAACAATTGTTCCAAGCTGGAATGGTGGCCGCATGAGCTTAACAGCTAATCTTGGAAAGAAATTAAGAGAAACATTTAATGACGTAGTTGATTATATCGGATCAAATCAAAAGACACTGGCTAACCCTGTTCCTGAGTTGCAGCATCTTTCTTCTTTATTCGAATTGCAGCAAGAGCTTTCGCATATTCCTAGAGCTGATGAGTTGCTAATTGAACAACATGAAAGTAAGGATGGTTTTCATTTACTCGTTTATCCTTTTGAAGGACGGCAGGTACATGAAGCCATGAGCGCCATCCTTGCTTATCGTATTGGTAAAATTGCGCCCCTTACTTTTTCCATTGCGATGAATGATTATGGTTTTGAATTGTTATGCGATCAACCCATTCCTGTTGATGACAGCAATGCTGCTGAACTTTTTTCATTGGATGAACTAATGGCAGATATACACCGAAGTGTGAATGCAACTGAAATGGCCCGTAGAAAGTTCAGGGATATTGCAGTGATCGGCGGATTGATTGTGCAATCATCACCCGGTGAAAAAACAAAAACAAGGCATCTGCAGGCATCGGCCAGTTTATTGTTCAATGTGTTCAGTGAATATGATTCAAAGAATGTTTTGTTGCGGCAGGCATACCAGGAAGTATTTGATCAGCAAATGGAAGAAGTAAGATTACGAAATGCATTTACAAGAATTAATAACAGTACTATTATTATCAAATTCCCTAAACGTTTTACGCCTTTATGTTTCCCCATTATTGCAGATGGATTGAACCGGAACAATCTCTCAAGCGAAAAACTGGAGGACCGCATTAAGCGGATGCAGGCACAGTTAAATAAATGGTAAAAGTTGACAGGTTAGAAAGTTGAAGACATACGCTGAAAACCTATCAACTTCTCAACTTCAAGCCTCATCAACCTATTAGTTTTATTCTTATTTTTATCAAAACCAGCCAACATGTTAAAAAAGATATTGTACGTTTTATTAGCAGCCTTCATTATCATTCAGTTTATACGTCCCAAACAAAATATATCAGCAGGACCTTTCACAAATGACGTTACTACAAAGTTTGCAACATCTGATGATGTAGCGCTCATTTTAAAAACATCCTGCTACGATTGTCATAGCAATAACACCAAGTATCCCTGGTATTATCATGTGCAGCCCGTTGCGTGGTGGTTGCAGGATCATGTAAATGAAGGAAAAAAAGAATTGAACTTTTCTGAATTTGCAACCTTCACTCCAAAAAGACAACGCAAAAAATTCCAGGAAATAGATGAACTGGTTGCTGAAGGTGAAATGCCGTTGGAAAGTTATACACTCATTCACAAATATGCAAAGCTATCGGCAGAACAAAAAGCAGCCATCAAAAAATGGTGCGATGAAAGTCTCGCTACTCTCCCACCTCCTGATCCTGCTGATCAAAGCGATAAAACAAAAGCAGAAAATAAAAAATAAAACAAAGTTGTTTCAAAAGCCATTGTTGCCGGAAACCTGCCTGTCGGCAGACAGGGGCGGTAAGACGGAAAGAAAACATAAACGGAAATTCAACTCTTACCGACTTACCGTCTTACCGGCATTTATTTCAAAAAGGGTTTATGATGATGTTGCAGGTATAATATCAACATAGATTGAATACCGACTTAATTGATTGCACCAATTAATATGTCCCGTCGGTATTACATTTGCAAACAGTCATGCAACAACCCACAAAATTTATTTTACAGGACCAAACACTCTGGCTCTCGCCTGAAAGTTGTTTGTATTGGGAAGAACAGCAGGCATTGATTCTTTCTGATATTCATTTTGGCAAGAGCGGGCATTTCAGGAAAGAAGGGATCGGTATTCCGCAAACTGTTTTTAAAGAAGACCTGCAACGGTTGATTGCCCAGATACAATTCTTTAAACCCATGCAACTGATTGTAGTGGGCGATTTCTTTCACAGCAAAATGAACAGTGAAGTGTTGCTGTTTGAAAAATGGAGAAGAGATTTGTCTGCATTACCTATTCACCTGGTAAGAGGTAATCATGATATACTTGCTGAAAAATGGTATCATGAACATGATATTGAAATACATCAACAGGAATTATGTATTGCACCTTTCTCATTTGTACATGACCTGGCTAAAGACTTACCACTACCAGCTACCGGCTATACCTTCTCAGGCCATGTACATCCGGGTATCTGCATTAACGGCTTAAGTAAACAATCTTTACGTTTCCCTTGTTTTTATTTTGCTGAAACGCATGCTATCCTGCCTGCTTTTGGACG
>JAYUTS010000079.1:0-3950 GCA_043754995.1 Chitinophagaceae bacterium | reverse complement strand
GGAAGAACACCCCCTCCGCCCCCTAAAGGGGGAACTGGAGACTTCTGGATTTGAAAAAAAATATTAATATAACAATTCAAATGTTATTTGAAATAAATTATAAACTTTAAAACTAAGTTCCCCCTTTAGGGGGACAGGGGTATGGCTTTAACAAAAGAACAAATAGCACAACGCATTGCAAAAGAACTTAAGGATGGATACTATGTAAACCTGGGTATTGGTATACCAACACTTGTTGCCAATTATATACCCACGGGCGTTAAAGTAGTACTGCAAAGTGAAAACGGTTTGCTGGGCATGGGACCCTTTCCGTTGCAAGGCCAGGAAGATGCTGATCTTATTAACGCAGGTAAACAAACGATAACCACATTACCAGGCTCTTCTATTTTTGATAGTGCCATGAGCTTTGGAATGATACGTGCCGGCAAAGTAGACCTTACCGTGTTGGGTGCAATGGAAGTTAGCGAAAACGGGGATATTGCCAACTGGAAGATACCCGGTAAAATGGTAAAAGGAATGGGTGGGGCAATGGATCTTGTTGCCAGTGCAAAAAATATTATTGTAGCCATGATGCATACTAACCCAAAAGGCGAAAGTAAATTATTGCCGGCCTGCACTTTACCTTTAACCGGTAAAAGCTGTATTAAAAAAGTTGTAACCGAATTAGCTGTGCTCGATATTACTGATAACGGTTTTAAATTATTGGAAAGAGCGCCTGGCGTATCAGTTGAAGAAATTGTTTCAAAAACTGCAGGCAGGTTAATTGTTGAAGGAACTATACCTGAAATGGCATTTTAAAATCCCCTCCCTATTCCGCTATTTTTTAAGCCATAACCTTACTATGGAAGCTGCAATCTCAACTAATTCTTTATATGATTGAGGCTTATGTAAAAAACAACTTGCCCCAAGTTTATATGATGAACTTTCATCCTGTGCAAAAGTTGAAGTGGTTAATATGATAGTTGGAATATGTGAATAATTCTTATTGCTTCTTATTTCTTTTAAAGCATGCAGCCCAAGCATTCCCGGCATATTCAAATCAAGTAAGATCAGGGAAGGATAATTTTCAGACTCCGTATTATCCAGGGTTTCAATAAGCTGCTCTCCATTTTCAATAAATAAGCCATCAATAGCTGGATTCACCTCTAAAAATGCATCAAGTATCAATAGCCTGTCATCCGGGTCATCATCAACTATAAAAACAATACCTGTAGATGGAGTTTTCATAAAGGAATAATTATTGTGTAAAAAATAGTGATCCAATAACATAAACAATAATTACGCCTGTTATTAATAATTATTACGCCAACTATAATATTCTAAAAATATGTAGCGGGAAAAAAATTCCTCAAATTGTGGATTTTTATAAGAAGACCTGTATGGTTGCTTGCTTTTTTAGAGCTTAATGAAAACAGAAGTTATTAAAAACATAATTATTTTATTCTGATACTGTTATAAATAAAAATGCTGCTATGAGTATCCAAAAAACTAAATCAAAAGCTTCTGTAAAACGATCGGGAATAAAACGATCTGAACTTATTTCAGGTTCTCCTGGTATTGGTTTAAAACAAAAAAGCAATGGTACCCGCAAAACAAAATCATCAGCTACATTTGGAAATGAGTCAACTGAGAGTTTTGATAGCAAAAAATTACTCAAAGTTTTAATGGAAGTAAAGAATGGCAACTTTGCTGTTCGTATGCCCATTGATGAAGTTGGCCTTAATGGAAAGATCTGCGATACCCTGAATGACATCATTACATTAAATGAAAGGATGATGTTTGAATTTACCAAGGCAGGTAATATCATCGGTAAGCAGGGAAAACTTACACAACGGATTGAAGTTCCCAATGCAAAAGGATCATGGGGTACAGGTGTTGATTCACTGAATACGCTCATCTCCGATCTGGTGCATCCTACTATTGAAATTGCACACGTAATCAGTTCTGTGGCAAAAGGAAATTTATCACAGGAAATGCCATTGGAAATTAGCGGCCACTCGTTGAAGGGAGAGTTCTCCAGGATTGCAAAAGAAGTGAATGACATGGTGAAACAATTAAACCTGTTTTCCATGGAGGTAACCCGTGTGGCACGTGAGGTAGGATCTGAAGGTAAATTGGGCGGACAGGCAAAAGTAAAAGGCGTGGCCGGTGTATGGAAAGATCTTACGGATTCGGTAAACCAGATGGGTAGTAATCTTACTGCACAGGTAAGAAATATTGCAGACGTAACAACGGCTGTGGCCAAAGGTGATCTTTCTAAAAAAATTACGGTGGATGTAAAAGGAGAGATCCTTGAATTAAAGAATACCATCAACACCATGGTGGATCAGCTCAACTCTTTCTCATCAGAAGTAACCCGTGTGGCGCTGGAAGTTGGTACCGAAGGTAAACTTGGCGGACAGGCACAGGTAAAAGGTGTTGCAGGAACATGGAAAGATCTTACTGACTCGGTAAATCAGATGGCTTCCAATCTTACAGGCCAGGTAAGAAATATTGCCGAGGTAACAACGGCTGTGGCTAAGGGTGACCTGTCAAGGCAAATTACTGTGGACGTGAAAGGAGAGATACTTGAATTGAAAGATACGATCAACACGATGGTGGATCAGCTCAACTCCTTCTCATCTGAAGTAACCCGTGTGGCGAGAGAAGTGGGTAGTGAAGGAAAACTTGGCGGACAGGCAAAGGTAAAAGGTGTGGGTGGTGTATGGAAAGATCTTACGGACTCTGTGAACCAGATGGCCAGTAACTTAACCGGCCAGGTAAGAAATATTGCGGAGGTAACAACGGCTGTGGCAAAGGGTGATTTATCAAGAAAAATTACGGTGGATGTTAGAGGAGAAATTCTCGAATTAAAAAATACCATCAATACGATGGTGGATCAGTTGAACTCATTCTCAAGCGAGGTAACCCGTGTGGCGCTTGAGGTTGGTACGGAAGGAAAATTGGGTGGACAGGCCCAGGTAAAAGGTGTGGCTGGTACCTGGAAGGATCTTACTGACTCGGTGAATGGTATGGCCAGTAACTTAACCGGACAGGTAAGAAATATTGCCGAGGTAACAACGGCGGTAGCAAAGGGTGACCTTTCAAGAAAGATTACGGTGGATGTTAAAGGAGAAATTCTTGAATTAAAAAATACCATCAACACGATGGTGGATCAGTTGAACTCTTTTGGTAGCGAGGTAACCCGTGTGGCACGTGAGGTAGGTAGTGAAGGAAAATTGGGCGGACAGGCACAGGTACCTGGTGTTGCAGGTACCTGGAAAGATCTTACTGACTCCGTAAATATCATGGCCGGTAACCTTACATCGCAAGTGCGTAACATTGCCGAGGTAACTACTGCGGTAGCAACCGGTGACCTTTCAAGAAAAATTGATGTGGATGTAAAAGGTGAGATACTTGAGTTGAAGAATACGATCAATACGATGGTGGAACAGTTAAGAAGTTTTGCATCGGAAGTAACCCGTGTGGCACGTGAGGTTGGTAGTGAAGGAAAACTTGGCGGACAGGCTGCTGTAAAAGATGTTGGTGGTGTATGGAAAGACCTTACCGATTCAGTAAATGGTATGGCGAGTAACTTAACTGACCAGGTGCGTAATATTGCCGAAGTAACAACGGCTGTGGCAAAAGGCGACTTATCAAGAAAAATTACGGTGGATGTGAAGGGTGAGATCCTGGAATTAAAAGATACGATCAACACCATGGTGGATCAGTTGAACTCTTTTGGCAGCGAGGTAACCCGTGTGGCACGTGAGGTAGGATCAGAAGGTAAACTTGGCGGACAGGCAGAGGTAACCGGTGTTGCAGGAACATGGAAAGATCTTACCGACTCGGTAAATAAAATGGCCAGTAATCTTACATCGCAGGTAAGAAATATTGCAGAGGTAACTACGGCTGTGGCTAATGGTGACTTGTCAAGAAAAATTGGTGTGGATGTAAAAGGGGAGATACTG
>JAYUTS010000078.1:0-3986 GCA_043754995.1 Chitinophagaceae bacterium | reverse complement strand
GCATCACTGTGAGCAAATTGGCCATCCCTTTACAATCGCCATATTTCTTCCTTAATACTTCCTGGGCTTTTTCCGGCTTAAAACCTGCTATACCATTTTCAAATGCGATGTACCGGATATTTTCCTGCACCCACTGGAAAATTTTTTTAACTTTTTCTTCATCGGCAATCATCCCTTTTACAATTTCCTCTGCTTTTTCTTTTACAATTTTTTCATCATCACCAATTTGCAGAACCAAACTCTGGTACCAGTTATACTGTTCCTTTAATGTTTTGAAATAAGTAATTGAAATATCCTTTGGCTGTGCAGATTTGCAAAGTACAAGTATGTGTGGTGCAAAATATGTATAACCCGGTGCAGATGCTTCCTGTTTAATCTGCGGAATATTCTTCATTGTATAGGTATAAACTGTTTCGCCGGTTCCCTGTACAGTTGCTTTTTGAATGTTGTATTGTTTAAAATTGTATTCTTTTATGTCAAGGCTCATCCATTCAGGAACATAAAGTTTTACTTCCTGTTCTTCAATTGCATGATTTTCTGTAAAAAAAATATTTGTAAAGTACCTGGGGTCCTTTGTTGTTTTTTTAATGATTACTTCTGATCTGCTGCCAATCTTTGAAACCGGCAAAGTAAAATAGCAAACATGTTCATCAGAATAAAAAATACCATCCCTGTTATAATATTCATATTTAGGTACAATACCATGTTTTTTAGACCCATCTACACGTATATCAACATCATCTATGACTTCTATACTGTTATATAACTCTGCAACGGGTACATCAGTTCTGTATTTTTTACAGGTGTACAGGCGGAAGTTCTCTTCCTTTATCAACACCGGGTCTTCCGCTGTTCCTTTTACAAACCTGAACTCTCTTACTGATTTTAATATAACAATATTGTCATCATCCTTTTCATTAACCTGGGCTGTAATGACCGATGGAAAAAATAAAAGAGCTGTCAGAAACAGTATTGCATTTTTCATATTAAAATATATCATGATAATTTATACGGATTGGGTGCCTTCCGGAAAGGGTTTGTTCTTTCTCTTTGAAATTGGTTGCAGACAGGAAAACAAAAGAAGTAAGGGGTTTGATATTTTTTGATATTCTACCAGTTTTTTCACAAATATATCGCCTGGGGTTAAATAAAAAACTATACAGTACAAAAAACTGAGTGGAACCACTTAAAGAATGTACCCTTTCTCCGGGAAGAGTAAGAAAATCAGTTGCAAAAAAAATCCCCCCGGCATTCGGAGGGATTATACTGTCATTAACTTTTATTATGTTCTGAAGTGAGCAAAAGCCTTGTTGGCTTCAGCCATACGGTGCGTATCTTCTTTCTTTTTGAAAGCGCCACCTTCACCTTTACTTGCACTTACAATTTCATTTGCTAATTTATCTGACATACTGCGTCCGTTTCTTTCACGGCTGTAGCGGATCAACCACTTCATACTTAAAGAAATCTTTCTGTCGGCACGTACCTCAGCAGGAATCTGGAATGTAGCACCACCAATACGACGGCTGCGTACTTCAACAGCGGGAGTTACATTAGCAACAGCTCTCTTCCACACTTCGTATCCATCTTCACCGGTTGTTTTGGCTACTTTATCAACTGCATCGTAAAAAATATTGAAAGCAATACTTTTTTTACCCTGCCACATTAAATTATTTACAAAGCGGCTCACCAATACATCGTTGAATTTTGGATCTGGTGCAAGCGCAATTTTTTTAGGTTTCGTCTTCCTCATTTATAAGAATTTTATTCTTTTTAAATTATTACTCCCCTTTTGGGGGTGGGGGCTTATTTTTTTGCTTTTTCTTTCTTGGTTCCGTATTTAGAACGGCTCTTTTTACGGTCTTTAACACCGGCCGTATCCAAAGAACCACGAACAATGTGATAACGTACACCTGGTAAATCTTTCACACGACCGCCACGTACCAATACAATAGAGTGTTCCTGCAGGTTATGCCCTTCACCGGGGATGTATGCAATAATCTCGATTTTGTTGGTTAAGCGTACTTTGGCCACTTTACGCAAAGCCGAGTTTGGCTTTTTAGGAGTAGTAGTGTACACACGGGTACAAACTCCTCTGCGGAATGGGCAACTGTCCAGCGCACGGGACTTACTTTTTGCTCTGATAATTTCACGACCGTTTCTTACTAATTGTTGAATTGTAGGCATTCGTTCCCTTTTATTTTTCGGACGGCAAAGGTAAGCGCTAATGTGATACGAACAAAAACTTTGGCCTATTTTCTGCTGGTAAAATAATCCACAGGCATCGAACGTTTTGTGAATAGTATCTGATATCTGCAAATAATCAATAATAAAATAACCTGTAGCTTTACCGGAATATCCCGATAAAACCAGTATTAGAGCTTATGAAATTAAACCCCCGCCTGCATTTCAGCCTTTTTTTACAAAAAATGGGGTTACTTTTTTTGACTTTATTCCTGGGAATACTTCAATCATTTTCACAAGCACCTTCTGCCAATTTTATAGCAACACCCGTTAATGGATGTGCCCCAATGATCGTAAACTTTACTGATCAATCGACCGGCAACCCAACTTCCTGGCAATGGAATCTTGGCAATGGCAACACCTCCACATCAAAAAACCCATCCACTTTTTATTCGGTACCGGGCACTTATACAGTAACCCTTACAGTAACAAATGGAAGTGGCAGCAATACACTTACCAAAACAAATTATATTACAGTTAACGCCCCCCCAACACCCAATTTTACTTCAAATGTTACTTCAGGCTGCTATCCTCTTCGGGTACAATTCACAGATCTGTCTGATCCGGGTTTTGGTATCATCACCAGTTGGAATTGGGCATTTGGAACAGGAGCTACATCTACCCAACAAAACCCTTTTTATACCTACACAACATCAGGAACTTTTTTTGTAAGCCTTACTGTTACAAACAGTGCAGGTTGTACAAAAACTGTTGTGAAGCCTGCATATATTCAGGTATCACTCGGGGTAACGGCCGACTTTGATTTTTCGCCTCCCCTGAACTGTAAGCCTCCTGAAACAATCAGTTTTACCAATCTTTCAACAGGACCACCAACTCTGTCGTATCAATGGGACTTTGGTGATGGAAATACATCCACCCTTCAAAACCCAACCCATGCTTATTTAACACAGGGTCCTTTTACTGTAAGATTAATTACAAGCAGCAGCCAGGGTTGTATTGATACCATCACCAAAACAAATATTATCCTGCTTAATAATTTTCAAACTTTAATTGGTGCACCAGATAGTGCTTGTGTAAATACAGCAATCAACTTACAAAATTTATCTACTCCTGCTCCTACATCATCCGCCTGGAACTTTGGTGATGCTACAACATCAACTCAAACCAACCCTGTTAAAATTTATACTGCTGTAGGTTCTTATACAATCAAATTGGTGAATCAATATGCAGGTTGTTCTGATTCGCTTACAAAAACAATTTTAATCAGACCCAGACCTACCGCAGACTTTAGAACAAATGATACCATCGCTTGTAAAGCACCTCTTACGGTTAATTTTCAAAATCTTTCTGCAGGTGCTGTTTCTTATCAATGGAATTTTGGTGATGGTAATACTTCAACAGCAGCTAACCCTATACATACATACACCATAAACGGGAATTATACCGTTCGCCTGATTGCAATAAATGGTTCGGCATGTCCGGACACAATGATAAGAGTTGCGTACATCCGTATTCAAAAACCAATATTAAATCCCCTTGCTATTCCCGCTGAAGGTTGTAAAATGCTCAATGTTCAGTTTTATCCCAATTCAACATCAGTAGATTCCATTGTATCCTGGTCCTGGAATTTTGGCAATGGTAATACTTCCATTCTGCGCAATCCAACCAATACATTTGATTCCGGAAGTTATGCAATCCGTTTAAGAATTGTAACTACACAAGGTTGTATTGACTCAATCCGTTACGACAGTGTGCGTGTTGGTACAAAACCAAATGCTGCTTTC
>JAYUTS010000077.1:0-9191 GCA_043754995.1 Chitinophagaceae bacterium | reverse complement strand
AAACAGTTCCCCATTGCTCATTCATAAATGAGCCTTCAAATTTTACTTTTGCTGTCGTGTCTGTTACCACTTCATTCAGCATAGTTTCCGAACTTTTTTTGCAAGAAATAAAAATGGTTGCAATCATTGCAGTTAGAAATAAGTAATGTTTCATGATCAGTTATTTTTTGTAATCATAAAGCTACTTTGCGTCCTGTTGACTGCATGTCGTTCAACTGACATAGTAAAATTTTAACATCTCTTCTCAGCAATTTATCTTCTCTTCAATTGATGTCAATTTCGTAATTTGCCCGTCTTGATTTCCCAAGGCACCATACAGCAAATTCTCAGTCGCATCGATATCATAGAGATCGTAGGTGGTTATGTAAAGCTGAAAAAAAGGGGCAGCAGTTATTTGGGACTTTGTCCTTTTCACAACGAAAAAACACCTTCGTTTACTGTTTCACCCACCAAAGAAATTTATAAATGTTTTGGATGTGGGAGAAGCGGTAATGCAGTGAGTTTTTTGATGGAGCATGAAAAGTTCAGTTATGTTGATACTCTGAAGTTTTTAGCTGCTAAGTATAATGTTACTGTTGAAGAAACGTACTCCTCTCCCGAAGTTGTTCAACAACGGCAAACTGCCGACAGCATCCTGATCATTAACAGCTTTGCACAGCAGTTTTTTACGGAGCAGTTATTTGAAACAGAAGAAGGCAAAGCAGTTGCATTAACGTATTTAAAAGAAAGAGGATTCAGAGAAGATATTATTAAAAAATTTCAACTCGGTTATTCACCTCAGCAAAGAGATGCGTTTGCAAATGAAGCCATCAAACAACAATACAATTCTGAGTTACTGGTGAAAACAGGGCTGGTAGTGGAACGCAATGCGGAATTGATTGATAACTACAGGGAACGTATCATCTTCCCCATTCATAACCCAACCGGTAAAATCATTGGTTTTGGTGCAAGGATCATTGGCAAAAAAGAAAATGCCCCTAAGTATATTAATACGCCAGAGAATGAAGTTTACATAAAAAGTAAAATCTTATACGGAACTTATTTTGCTAGACAAGCGATTGATAAGAATGATGAATGCCTGTTGGTGGAAGGTTATACCGATGTGGTTTCGTTGCAGCAGGCAGGCATTGAAAATGTTGTTGCCAGTGGCGGTACTTCATTAACACCTGATCAGTTAAGGCTCATTAAGAAGTATAGTAATAACCTTACCATTTTATATGACGGTGATGCGGCCGGGGTAAAAGCAGCCATGCGTGGATTAGATCTTGCGTTGGAAGAAGGATTGAATGTGCACCTTGTGCTCATCCCCGATAATGAAGATCCTGACAGTTATGTAAACAAGGTTGGTGCATCTGCTTTCGTTGACTTCATCAAACAGAATAAAAAAGATGTCATCCTTTTTCAGTTGGAAGTGATGCTGAAAGATGCTGGTAATGACTCAACTAAAAAAGCTACTGCTGTAAACACTATTGCAGAAAGCATCAGCCGGATGAATAAGGTTGAAGACTTTACACGTCAGCAGGATTATATTCATAAAAGTGCAGAACTGTTGAAAATTGATGAAGCTGGTTTGCATTCGCTGGTGAATAAATTCATACGTGAACGGGTAACAAAGCAAGAGCAAAGACTGCCAAGAGAAGAAGAGTTGCTGCAGGATCAATTTGATGCTGAAAATACAGACGATGCGGCCACTCAATTGCTGAATAGCGATGAAGTACATGAACGGGCACTCATCCGTTGTTTACTTGATTTTGGCCTGATGCAATGGAGCGAAACACAAACTGCGGCTCAGTATATTTTAGCAGAAGCGGAAGAATGGGAAATGATTGAGCATGCAGATCTGAAGCAGATTGTGGAACAATACAAAGTGTGGTTGAACGATGGTTTTGAGCCGACAACAAAAAGCTTTTTGTTTCATGAGGATCAGAACATTAGTAAAACAGTTGTAGCACTCGCTGATTTCAGTGAAGAGCTTAGCCCTAACTGGATAAAAATTTACGAGAAGCCATTTGCAACAAGAGAAGATTTATTCAAACAAGAAACCGTTTCAGTACTCACCTATTTGAAACTGCGGAAAATAAAAAAGATGATGGAGGAAAACCAGCGTGATTTAGAGCAAGCAAACAACTCAGATGAACAGATCACTTTGATCAAAACACATCAGCACCTCAAGCAATTAGAAATGGAACTTACAAAAGAAATGGGAACGGTTATTTTCAGATAAGCCTAATCCCATTCTTTATTACGAAACAACCATATTAGAAAATAAGAAGTGAACACCCCCAATGCAGCACCTGCCAGTACATCTTCTGTAAAATGCTGACCAAGATAAATACGGGAATAACCAATGGTACATGCCGCAACAAAATAAAAAACTTGTAACCCTTTGTTTCTTGTTACAAATGCAAGTAAACTAAACATAGCAAAGGCTGTTGTTGCGTGTCCGCTTGGAAAACTGTTTCTTCCTTTGAGTAATTTGCCATCAACATTATGAACCATTTCTGTTTTTTGAAAGTATGCTCCCGGCCGTGGATGTTCGCTTACTCTCTTCAACCCTTGCGCCAGTAAACCACTTAAGGCAAAAGCGATGATCATCAAAATGCCAAGTTTGCGTTGACCAAACAGAAACAGCACCACACCCAGCAAGGCCATGAATAACCCTTCTCCTATATAAGTGAAGTACTTTAATACAAAATCAGAAAGGTCGGAGTGCTGATGATTGAGCTTAAGAAAAACTGTTTCCTTACCCCAGTACATCAATACTGCAATGCCCGTAATCAATAAAAGGATCACGGCATAAGTAAACAGATTGCGCAGTGGATGATTGTATTTCCAGTTCATTACAAATACAAAACTAAGATGCATTCATCAACAGATCGCTGTAAGAATGCGTTAAAAGATTTTCTTCAGTAATATTGAATTGATGCAGGTAATGATCGCATTGCTCTTTGATCTTCTCCAACCCAAGGTGCCCATCCTTATCAATGGCTTCTATTTCAACAAAGCTTCCCAAACCCTCCACCTCATCAATATGAAATTTCACATTGTCAATAAACCAGATTTCCCGCTTTTTCTTTACCACTACTTTAATTCCACTTGCATTGGTCAGGATTTGTTTCAGCATATCACTATCGTGGTTTACCTGGAACAGGTTTACCTGGCTCATTTTTGGTCCGGCTATATTTTGCCTTTCATAAAAGATGAGGGAGTTTTCAATAGTACCCTGTCTTAATTTTAAACGGCCATTGCCAACTTTGAAATAGGTATCTGTTTGCAGATCAGTTCCTTTAAACTCAGCCATATGATCTATTAAAAATTGTCTGATGAAAGAGGCATCAGCGCAACGGGCTTTGATTTCAATGTTTTGGTGACTCATTTGGGAGAAAATAAAAAGCCGCCTGTAAAGACGGCTGATAAATTAGATACTGGAAAAATTTTAGGCTTCAGCGGGGGTTAACCTTGATGTTCTGTTTGTTCTTGTTTGTTTTGGAGCTAAGGCAATGGCTCTTTCGAAGCGCATTGCTGTCCAAACATGATCCAAGACCACTTCTTCTGAAGTTTCAAATCCGCACTGACAAATAAATTGCCAGCTTCCTACACGGTTTAAATCACTAACAATTTTAGAAGCTGTTTTAGGATAAGCTACCCAAAACTTGGCATTTGAACCAAGGGCGGGCAACACTTCCTTTAAGATTCCGTTCAATTGATTCTGATTTACCGCAAAAACGAGGGCAAAATCGATTTTCTTACTACAAAGCAAAGGAGTTACGTTTTTAGCAAACGATAATTTTACAAATTGCTTTTCAATAGAAGAAGGTAATCCCTGAATGAGTAAGTTCTTTTCTTCGTTCAATTGGAGTTTTTCCAATAGAGAAATTGACATGCCAATGAAAATTTAAGTGAGAACTAGAGTTGGACGGCAAAGGTAGTTTTTTTCGTCCGTTAATGGAAGGTTTCACACATATTTTTATAAAAGGATATAAAAAAATCCCTGACAATGCCAGGGATTTTTTTATTAAGCTATTGAAATCAAACTATTTGCGAATTGGCTTATAATAAGGCAAGGCTTCTTGTACGTATTGTTTCATCTTTTCAATTCGAGTGGCGTCAGATGGGTGTGTACTCAGAATTTCCGGTGGCTTTTGGCCGCCGCCCATTTGGGCCATCCGTTGCCAGAAAGGAATTGCCTCCTGTGGATTATAACCAGCCATTGCTGCAAAACGCAATCCAAACTGATCTGCTTCCAGTTCCTGTTTGCGGGAAAAGGGCAAGGTGGCTCCTACTGCACTGCCTATACCATAAGCCGTCATAAATAAATTTTGTGTTTCTGCAGGTTTATTTGCTACTGCTATAGATAATGCTACACCTCCCAATTGCTGGACAATACCCTGGCTCATTCGTTCATTACCATGCAAGGCAATAGCATGTGCAATTTCATGCCCCATTACAACAGCTAAAGCTGCCTCATTTTGAGTTACGCCTAAAAGGCCGGAATAAACTACAACCTTACCTCCCGGCATTGCCCAGGCATTTACGTCTTTATTATCAACAAGATTAAACTCCCAGGTATAACCATCAAGAATTTCCTTTTTTCCCTGGTCTTCATAAAATTTGGTAATTGCATAGGCAATACGGGTTCCTACACGACGCACCATCTCGGCATCTTTATTCACATTTACAGGCACTATTTTACTTTCTGAAAGGAATTGCTTGTACTGCTGACCAGCCATTGCCTGTAATTCTCTTTCCGGTAGTAAAATCAATTGCTTACGACCAGTTACCTGATTTTCTGCACAACCAATTAAGAATGCAGCGAGGATTAATGAACTCAGAATCTTTTTCATCTTCTTTAATTTAGTTTACTTATTTCAATTAGCGTACCAACTTATTTTTTGACTTCTGTTTAGAAAGTTAAGATTAGTCGTCCTTTTTTTTCTTTGGCCATTTAAATTTGTTCTCCTTACCTTCAAAAATCCGTTTCATATTGGCAGCATGCATTACCAGAACTATAATGGCAGCAATAATTGAAAACCAACGCATATATGCATTTGTTTCATTTACCGCAAACCAAACACAACCCATAAAAACCAGCACTGCAATGATAGAACCAAGCGAAATATATTTTGTTAAAACAACTACAATAATAAAAGCACCAATGCTGATCAATGCTACCCAGGGTTGAATTGCAATGGCCATTCCAAATAACACAGCTACCCCTTTTCCACCCCTGAATCCTGCGAATATGGGAAATATATGACCCACAACCGCTACTAAACCCAGCAATAATTGCCAGAAGGAATGTTCATTCCCAAACCAATCAGTTGGTTGAATAGCCCTTGTCAATTGCACAGCTACTATCCCTTTTGTTAAATCAATAACTAATACAACTATTCCCCAAAAAGGCCCTAATACTCTGAAAGTATTGGAAGCTCCCATGTTTTTGCTGCCATGTTCCCGTATATCCGTTTTGAAAAAAAATTTGCCTAACCAGTAAGCAGTTGGAATTGATCCGATGAAGTAAGCAGCTATGATGAGCAAAAACAAATTCATCCTAACTTAATTTTTGAAAAACCATAGCGCTCCAGTTATGACGCTCCGATACTATAATTAGTTGCATGCCATGCTTATTAGCTGCGTCAATCAACATTTGATTGTCTTCAACATAAAAACCACTGATTAGTAAGTATCCTTTTTCAGCTAATGCTCCTGTCATCAGTTGCATATTTTTAAGCAGTATATGCCGGTTGATATTTGCAAGAATAATATTGAAGATTTGATTGGTTGGTGGTGCATCTCCTTTTTCAATTTTAATTTTTGAACACTTATTGGTTTCAATATTTTCAAATGAGTTGTCAATACATAATTCATCATAATCCATTGCAAGTATTGATTTTGCACCAAGCTTTTCAGCAAGAATGGCTAATACCGCTGTGCCGCATCCAAAATCAAATACAGTTTGACTGCTGAAGTTAATATCCTGCATCAGTTTCATCATTTGCCAGGTAGTGGCGTGGTGTCCTGTACCAAAACTCATTTTAGGGGTAATAATAATTTCATGTTGAACATTCCCAAGAGGTTGGTGAAAATGTGCCCTGATGCCAACAAAGTCATCAACGATCACGGGCTCATAATTAGCTTCCCATTCTGCATTCCAGTTCCTGGGAGCAATGACTTCTTTCACATAGGTTTTCGAAAAAGGCAGTAATAACAGTTTCAGCTTCTCTTCATCAAATTCTTTTTCTGCAATGAATGCATGAAGTTCAATATCTGTTTCTTCAAACCCATCAAAGCCTTCTTCACTCATTAAAGCAATGAGTAGTTCATGTTCACTTTCTTTTGTTGAGTTGATGTTGATCTTAACGTAATTGTTCATATACAATAAAAAAGGTCCCGCTGATTGCGGGACCGTAAAGTTCTTTTATTTGGGTGAATAATTAAAGTCTCTCTTCGCCATTATCCTGATCTTCCTGTTGCTTTTGCTGAACCTGCGGTCTTGGAGCAGCGTCAGGTTTTGGCATCAGTACCTTGCGGCTTAATTTAAACTTACCGGTTCTCGGATCAAGACCAATGAGTTTTACTTTCACCACATCACCAACATTCAATACTCCTTCCATTGTATCCAAACGCTTCCAGCTTATTTCACTGATGTGTAACAAACCTTCTTTCTTTGGCAAGAATTCAACAAAGGCTCCAAATTCTTTAATGCCTTTTACTGTTGCTTCATATACTCCACCAACTTCTGGAACAGCAACCAAACCTTTCACCCATGCAACCGCTTTTTCAACACCTTCTTTAGCCGGTGAGAAAATACTTACTTCACCATAATTACCAACTTCTTCAATGGTAATGACAGTTCCTGTTTCACGCTGAATTTCCTGGATCACTTTGCCGCCCGGTCCAATGATAGCACCGATGAATTCTTTATCAATGATGATCTTTTCCATCCGTGGCGCATGAGGTTTTACTTCTGCACGTGGTTCCGGCATACATTCATACATGGCATCCAGTATATGTAAACGTCCGGCTTTTGCCTGGTTCAATGCTTCACGCATTACATCCATACTCAATCCATCAACTTTAATATCCATCTGCACTCCGCAAATTCCTTCACGGGTGCCGGTTACTTTAAAATCCATATCGCCTAAATGATCTTCGTCACCAAGGATATCAGTAAGAATTGCATATTTGCCGTCTTCACGGGTAATCAATCCCATTGCAACACCACTAACATGTTTCTGAACCGGAACACCTGCATCCATTAATGCCAGTGAACCTGCACAAACAGTAGCCATTGATGAAGAACCGTTTGATTCAAGGATATCACTCACTACACGAACTGTATAAGGATATTCACTGCCTGGCATCATTTGTCTTAATGAACGCATTGCAAGGTTACCATGACCAATTTCACGACGGCCGGCACCACGCATCATCTTTACCTCACCAGTTGAAAAAGGAGGAAAATTATAATGCAAAAAGAATTTTGAATAATTACTGTTAGCTGCACTTTCAATCAACAATTCATCCAGCTTTGTTCCTAATGTTACAGTTGTTAATGATTGTGTTTCACCACGTGTAAATAATGCTGAACCGTGTGGTGTTGGTAATGGTTCAATTTCCATTGCCAAGGAACGTACTTCATCCATTTTACGACCATCCAGCCGAACACGATCTTCCAGCATCATATTACGTACCACTTCCCATTTAAGATCTTCGTAATATTTCTTTGCTAATTTTTTATCCAAATCTGTTATTTCATCACCAAGGCTCACAAACAGCTCTTCCCTAAGTTTAGCATAAGCATCGGTACGATCGTATTTGCTGCTTGCTGATTTAGAAATAGCATATACTTTATCTTTTGCAAAAGCAATTACTTTTTCATTGATTGCTTCATTTTGTTCAGGCTTTTTATAATCTCTTTTTCCTGTTACTCCTTTCGCATCTCTTAGTTCATGCTGTGCTTTAATTTGAATACGGATAGCATCATGCGCTACTCCCAATGCTTCTACTAAATCTTCTTCACTGCATTCTTTTGCTTCACCTTCTACCATCATCAGGTTCTTTTCAGTTGCAGCAATAAGGAATTCATAAGTTGCTCTTGACAATTGCGAACGTGTAGGATTTACTACCAGTTCACCATCTACTTTTGCAATGCGAACTTCAGAAATAACTTCTTTGATTGGAATATCGGAAACAGCTAATGCAGCAGATGCAGCTAAACATGCTAGTGCATCGGGCATAACTTCAGCATCAGATGATACAAGACTGATCAATACCTGCACATCGCATAAATAATCTTCGGGGAATAAAGGACGTAAAGCACGGTCAACTAAACGACTGGTAAGAATTTCATAATCGTTTAATCTTGCTTCACGTTTAAAAAATGAACCTGGAACACGACCGGCAGAAGCGAATTTTTCCTGGTAGTCAACTGATAAAGGGAAAAAATCCTGTCCTTCTCTTGGATCTTTATTAGCTACAACGGTAGCGAGAATAATACAATTGCCCTGGCGAATCGTTACAGCTCCATCTGCCTGGCGGGCCAACTTACCTGTTTCAATGGTAACAATACGGCCATCGCCCAGATCGAATGATTTGCTGATTGGTTGTGATAACATACAATGTTGTTTGTGAATTGACGTGCAGGAATAGGCGCAGTGGAGTGATTACCATGCAAGCAATTCTGTGAATGAAATAAATGAAGGGAGAAACAAGTAAAAAAATAAAATTCCCAACCGCATCAAAAACGTGTTGGGAATAATGATTTATTACATAGCCGTAATTATTTACGAAGTCCGAGTTTCTCAATTAATGCACGGTAACCCTGCAAATTGGTTTTACTGAGATAGCTTAGTAAACGTTTACGTTGACTAACCAATTGCATTAAACCACGACTTGTAGAAAAGTCTTTCTTGTTCAATTTCTGGTGCTCAGAAATGTGGATAATGCGCTCTGTAAGAAGGGCTACTTGTCCTTCAGTTGATCCGGTGTTTTTTTCGTTACCACCGTAGTTTGCAAAAATGCTTGCTGTTTTTTCTTTTGTAATTGCTGACATCTCAATTTTTTTTTATTACATCTTCGTTTTTACATCTATAAAAGTGGCGGCGAAGGTAGGGGAAATCTCTTAAAAATATGGGATTTGATGCCCTAAATATTCTTTGCAAGGAAGCGATAAAGGCTCTCTTTTGCTG